>RQOI01000508.1 GCA_003854995.1 Candidatus Zhuqueibacterota bacterium | reverse complement strand
GATGAAAACTGAGGCGACATTGTCTTTATAGCTTATTCTTCTCAACGGTTTCCTGGCAATCGCAGCTACCAGTAACTGACCTCTTACCATAATACTCGCCCGCTTGCAATAAAAAGCTTGCATATACTGGATAAATATCATAGATTATGATCTATAAACGTTCATTTAGTAACCTAAAAAAATCATAAATGGCACATTTGACAGGATGATGCCAATGAGAGCAAAGGAAAAGAGGCCGATGCGGCTGCGGGCGCACGCTTCTTTCATCTTGAAGGACGAGGTGTCAAAATGCTTGAGCAAGAAAAAAAGCACTATCTGCGGCAAGTCGAGCAGAAATCCAGAGCGCTGATGGAAGCCATGCGCAAAGCGTATGAACAGGACGGCATCTACAGTCGCATTCAGATTGACCTGAACATGGGCCAGCCCAATCTGATGGTCGATATTGTTGATCCGGCTGAAGACGACAAAGCTGATCTGGTGGTCAAGAGCGCCTCGGAACGCGAGCAGGCCGCCTATCATCTGATGACCAGCGCCATCATCTTTTATTCTGATCTGTCGCCTATGGAGGCGCGCACGATTGCGCGGCTGTGCTTGAATGCCTTCAAACGCGATGGCCTGTTCGACAGGCAGGAGTGAAGCGGGCCGGTGGTGTGCATCCGACGCCGCCATTTTCGCCGTCTCGGCCGGTTCCGGAAGCGGTCATTGGCTTTTCATCCATGCGGGTCTGCAGTGCATGCAGTCGCATCGGCCGCCATCGACTGTCAGAATGTTCCATTTTTCCGATAGAAAGGTGTGCTCCCAACTGTCGATTGAGGCGGTGCATCAAGCTGTATGAGCAGACAACGAATGGCCCGCGTCGCTAAAATTTCATTTGAATATCGCGATGCAAATTCCTATCATAGAGAAGCGTCGAAAAAGGGGACGACAGTGGAGATTATTTTCAGGATCGCATGGCACATTTTCTATTAGCAGAAGGAATCAGAAGGTGTATAAGACATTTTTCTTTCTATTTATTTTGATGCTCAATAGTAATATAATTGGCATGGCTGAAAGCTCGCATGCAGCAAAAATTGATACGCTGATGAACGCGTACTTGAAGAATGAGCTGTTTGACGGAGTTGTACTGGTCGCTGAAAAAGGGCACATCATCTACAAAAAAGCTTTCGGCCTTGCTGATAGAGAATGGAATATTCCTATGACTATCGACACAAAATTTAAGATAGGATCCATTTCAAAGCCTTTCACCGCTTTCGTCATTTTGCAGCTGGTCCAGGATGGCCTCATAAGATTAGATGGGACTATTGCTGACTATATCCCTGATTATAAATGCAAATATCAAGATCGTATGACTATACACCAATTACTGACTCATACATCCGGACTATTAGATGCTTTAGAACCGGAAGAAGAAGCAATCAAGGAACGACTATTTCATGAGTTGAGAGATTTGATTAAATATGCCGAAGCGGCAGAGTTCTATTTTGATCCGGGCAGCGGCTTCCATTATAGCAACTTTGGCTATAATATACTGGCCTATATTGCCGAAAAGGTCACTGGCAAGACATTCGATATTCTGCTAAAAGAGAGGATATTCGAGCCAATCGGAATGATGGATACCAGGGAATATAGGGATACAGGAATAGAAGAACGCCTTGCAAAAGGATATGAATATAAATTGCTAAAGGGATTCGAAAATGCAACATTTTTCGATAATTCCTATGCTGTCGGAAGTGGCGGATTGATCTCTACGGCAGAAGACCTGTATAAATGGCATCGAGCGCTATTGACCGACCAATATATTTCAAATGAATTGAAAGAAAAAATGTTCGAACCAACAAGATCAAGTCAGTACGGTTATGGCTGGAGCATCGGTAAAAAATTATGCGAAAATTCGCGTGATACTCTGACTATCGCGGAACATTCCGGCAGCGTGAATGGCTTTGGCAGTTACATTGCACACATATTACGTGATACAAGCCTGGTCGTTGTCCTAAAGAATTGGCGGGATGATACTTTTATCTCTCCAGCCTATGCGCCCACTATTGGGCAGGAGATAATATCCATTCTATACGGAGAACGAGTCTCTCTTCCGCAAAGATCAATAGCAAAACATATGGCTTTTTATATCGGTCGAGATGGATTTGACCAGGCAAAAAACGAGTATTTTAGAATCAAAAAAGAAGATTTTGAAAGCTATTCTTTTGCGGAATCAGAATTGAACAAGCTGGGGATAGAACTGTTTTTCAGATTTCATATGATAGACGATGCATTGCACGTTTTTGCAATGAATATGAACGAATTTCCCAAGTCATATAATACATATGACAGCTATGCGTACATTTTAATGCAGAAGAACGAATATGCTTCAGCTATACATTACTATCGACAGGGATTAGACATACTGCGAATGTATCCTGAGGAAAACAATAGTGAGCAGGTGCAAAAAGATGCTCAACAAGCCCTGCAGTTTATAGAGGAAATGGAAAAAAAGCTGCATTGATGAGATACAATCTATATTGCCTGACAAGGAAGATGTGAATCGGTCCTTTACAGATCAACTGACGAAATGCGCCTGCTGCCCGCGTCGCTGCGGGGTGAACCGCCTGGAGGAACAAGTCGGCTTTTGCCGGATCGGCGCCCATGCCCGGGTCGCGCACGTCGGTCTGCATTTCGGCGAAGAACCGCCCATCTCGGGCCAGAGGGGCTCGGGAACGATTTTCTTCGCCGGCTGCAATTTGCGCTGCCTCTTTTGCCAGAATTACCAGATCAGCCAGGAGTTTCAGGCCGGCGATACGGAGACCATGACAACCGACGAGCTCGCAGCAGCGATGCTGCGCCTGCAGGACAGCGGCGCGCACAATATCAATTTTGTGTCGCCGTCGCATGTGCTCTGGCAGATGGCTGACGCCATCATCGCGGCAAAGGAGAAAGGACTGCACGTGCCCGTGGTCTATAACTCTAACGGCTATGATTCGGTCGCGGCGCTGCGGCAGATCCGGGGACTGGTGGATATCTATATGCCGGACATCAAATATATGCACAACGGCCTGGCAGGGCGACTCTCGGCAGCGGACGATTATGCGGACATTGTGCCCGGCGTGCTCAGCGAGATGCTGGAGCAAGTCGGCCAACTGGACAGGGATGAGGAAGGCATTGCTGTGCGCGGACTGCTGGTCCGGCATCTGGTGTTGCCCGGTCAACTGGACAATAGCCGCCACTGCCTGCAACTCCTGGCGGCTCTCTCGCGCGATACTTTTGTCAGCATCATGTCGCAATACTCGCCGCAATACAAGGCGTGCGCTGACCCGGGCCTCAACCGGACCCTGACGCAGGCGGAGTACGACGAGATCACGGACTATGCGCTCGCTCTGGGTCTTGAAAATGCCTATATCCAGGAACTGCAGAGCCAGGACCTCTATGTGCCCGATTTTGCGCGACAGAGGCCGTTCGACTCAACATTGTCCCAATAATTAGGTGGTAAAAGTACAATGACTGAAGGCAGGCGTCTTTTGGCAAAAAGTCCGATTCCGAGCAAACGAGATAGGCATCTGCAGGATCTGCGAAAATATGCGCCGTTTGATGCCGAGCTGCAAAACTATCTGCTCGCGCATTCCAATCTGCCCGGGAAAAGAGGCAATCTATGGCGAATTCGCGAAGCAGTCGCCATGGCCATCCAAGACCTCATGGCGATCGATCCTGCGGCAGTGCTGGCGCAGCTGCAGGAGTGGGCCGATGAAGCGGATTATCTGCTGCAGCGCGCCGTCGTCGCCGGCCTGGCTGAACCTGCCTTGATGAAGCATCTGGATATCGCACAAGCCGCGTTGGCAATACATAAAAAAATTATCCGTCAAGTCGAGATGGCAAAGAATTTCAAGGACGCCGATCTACAGGTTCTGGTGCAAGGGTTGTGCTATACGTTGAGCGTCATCATCACCGGCAGTGCGGATGAAGGATTCAGCTATCTTGAAGAATTGGTGAATAAAGAGCATCCCATAATCAAAAGGATAGCACGCGAAAATCTCAACAAGAACAGACTGAAAGTGCTGAACGAAAGCAGAGTGGCAGCGTTGAAGGCAAAAATCATGCGGGCTGAACAATAAAATAAATTGCGGACAAGAGCCTTTGATAAAACTGCTTGCCAGCGAGCTGCTGAATATTTAATCTGGATTATTCATTAACGCCTCGCACAAAGACTCAAAGAAACATAATCTTGGGCCTGACTAGGAAAATTTGCCGAGTTTTTCACGCTTTCGTCTGTTAAAGTTAAAATCAATCTTGGAGTCTTGGTGTCTT
>RQOI01000507.1 GCA_003854995.1 Candidatus Zhuqueibacterota bacterium | reverse complement strand
TTTCACCTGTATCCGAAACGCCTTCATCTTGATGCTAGAAACAGGATTTCGTCACTCATATCTAAGTGCCTCAACCGGATTCGCAGTCGCCGCTTTGATCGCTGTCATACTGATGGTCACCTGCGCAGCTAAAGCCGCAAGCACTCCGGCGCCAAAATAAATCCACCAGCTGATGCCAATTCGATAGGCAAATACCGCCGCGCTGAATCGTCTTGCCAATAGGATTTCCCCAGCCCAAAGACTGTGCCAGCTTTTCATTGACGAGATAGGCATCTTTATCAGTGGGCCTGCTCGAATCAAAATTTCGACCCCGTACCAGCTGAATATCAAACGTGCTCAGAAAATCTTCATCCCCGTAAACAATCCACATGATCTTCCACGTATCGAATCCTTCCGGCAAATAACCGTTGGCTTCAAAGCCGCGATGCGGAACGTTCGTGCACAGTGTGGCGCTTTTTATGTCCGGTAGCTCGCGGCCGATGAGCTGTCGGTACATTGGAAAAACGAGCTCGACGAGCAATACGGCAAACAAGGTGGCGATCAGGCTGCTGAGCACCGATTCGGTCAAGAACTGAGCGGCCAGGCTTTTTTTCTCGGCGCCGACAACCTTGCGCACGCCGATTTCTTTGGCCCGTTTCATTGATTGCGCCAGGGAGAGATTGATAAAGTTGATGCCGGCGACGATCAGAATGAGTAGCGCAATAGAGCCGAAAAGCAGTATTTGCTTGAAGATCATTCCTGGTTCATAAAAGAGATGTATCTTTTCTAGCGGCTGTAACCTGAGGATAAATTTGATGTCCGTGTGACCAAGGTAGGTCTCGATCATAGCAGGGAATTTGCTTTCAAGTGCCTCGGGATCCGCGTGAGGATGTGGCTTCAGAAAAGTGACGTACTGATTTCCACCATTCCAGCCCATATGCATGTATGGCTGCGTATAAAGTGTGCTGAATGAAATCAGCATGTCAAATTGGATGGATGAATTGACATGTGGATCGTCAGCAACAGCTGTGATAGTATAGAGATCACCGACATCGGTTTGTATTGTTCTGCCAATGACGTCCTCAGTGCCGAAAATGCGTTTGGCGGTCCTCTTGCTCAGCACAATGGAATAGGGGTCGGTCAATGCCCGCTCTCTATCACCGCTCGCAAGATTGAACGTCAGCATGGTGAAGAAACTGGAATCGGCATGCAAAATCGTCTCAATTTTAATGGGCTTGCCATCGAGATAAAAATAGTCAGAAAATGGGCCGCGCAATCGTGTAAAATCTTCAACCTCGGGATATTCCGCTTTGATCGTCGGCCCGACAGGTGCGAGGAATTTAGTACTCGATGCATCCTCACGACCCTCCCATTGCCAAGTGACATCAATACGATAAATATCCTTACCATTTTTATGAAAGCGGTCAAAGCTCGCTTCATATTGCAAATAGAGCAGGATGAGTATAACAGCGGCAATGCCGATGGCAAGGCCGATGATATTGATACCAGAATAGAATCGGTTTTTCCACAGACTTTTGAGCGCGGATTTTATATAGCAAAAGTACATGGACTTTATTCTCCAGTGATGTGAAACGACAAACGCGCTTGAGCTGGTCGTCTCGCGTTTAACGTTTC
>RQOI01000506.1 GCA_003854995.1 Candidatus Zhuqueibacterota bacterium | reverse complement strand
TGAGATCCTTGAAAGTGCCGACGGTCTGCCAGTTGTTGGAGCCCATGATGATGGTGCGCTCCGGTTCAAGCTTGCGAATTTCTGCGATGACCCAGTTGATCAGCTTGTTCCAGTCATCCGGATTGTCCGACACCGCTTCATTGAGCGGTTCGTAGGCCAATTTGTCGTTGGGATAACGTGACAGCTCAGCCGACAGCTGCTGCCAAAAGCGGATGAAACCCTGCTGCGCCGACGGATCTTCCCAGAGTTGGCGATTGTCCGGCCGGTTGAAATGGTGCGAACGCAGGACATGCAGATCGACGATGACTCTCAGGTTGTTGGCAAAACTCCAGTCGATGGCATTGTGCAACAGGCGAAACGCCTCGTCCTGCCTGTTGCCCTCTTCATCCCACATCTGCTCCTCATCGATGGGCAGGCGGACGTGATCAAATCCCATCTCGGCAATTTTCTCAAAATCACGCGCCTGCATATATTGTTCGCGTTCTGCGCCGCGGATGTCGGTTTGCGATAGCCAGTGGCTGGCGTTCAGGCCGCGGTGTATGGCAAAGCCATTGGGCGTCATCGGCATCGATGCCTCCTTCTGTACGCTGCAGGAGTGGAAACCGAGCGACAGACCTAGAAAGCAAAAGGCTGTCGCCAGTCTGATCCGTCTTTTCAACGCCAAAGTGTCACGCGCTGTTGCAGCGAGTTGTGAAAAGTGCTTTTTGCTTGCTCTCATTTTATTCTCCTCAGATTGAGCCGACTTGATTACACGGCCGTGGACGACTCTGCGCTGTCCCTGCCATTCATGAATTATCGGTTGTCATTCCAGCTGCCAGATATAGGTGCCGACAGCGCCGGCCGACAGAGTGGAGTGCATGTATGCACCGGCTGCTTCTATATTGAAGGTCAGCCGTGATTGGCTGTCATTCAAAACAATGATGACCAGACGATTTCCCGCCGTCATGAAGGCGACGTTCGGCAGGTCGGGAGTGGAGGTCGAGTGAACCCGGCGCGATCCCGGCCGGACAAATTTCGCGGCGTGCGCGATGATGTA
>RQOI01000505.1 GCA_003854995.1 Candidatus Zhuqueibacterota bacterium | reverse complement strand
GGCGCATGAGGGGGCGCATGGTATAAAATTTCCCAACTTTCATTCATACCTGCTTTGAGCTTGAGCCAAACGTACTCGCTGGTGCTCTCGCCGCGGACAAATACATTGCCGTTTTCATCGATCCTTTGATATGTCGAATCGAGGGTTAAATAATATTCAGTATCGTCAAGAACTGTTCTGTCAATGATCACGGTGGGAACACTTGACAGATACCAGACATTCCCCACACCCAGCGGATAATAATCCTGCGCCATCAGGCGCAAGCCTGACAATGTCAAGAGGAGATAAAGTGCTCTTTTTACCTGAATTTTTTCTTGCAAGAATGCTTCCTAACTTTCAACGGTCAGAGGGCTCAAAGACCGGAATGAATCACTTGATACTATCTCACCAATGCCAATTTGATCACATCCTTGAATCCATCCGTCTCCAGCATGCAAAAATAAAGTCCGGCGGCAACGGATTCACCGGGTATGTCTGTGCCATCCCAGAAAATAATACGGCGACCAGCCGGTTGCCGTTCATTGACGAGCTGCACGACTTGTCTGCCGAGCATATCATAAATCGTCAGCTGAACATGGGCAGAGTGCGGCAGCTCATATTTGATGGTTGTCGATGGATTGAACGGATTGGGATAGTTCTGCCGCAAACCAAAGCGCTGCGGCGCAGCGGAATTGATTGGATTGAACACTGAGGTCGTGGTATCTCCTTCGGCCTTGAAAGAAAGAAATTTAAACTGAAAAAGCGCACCCGTGCCAGTGCCGATGAATTTCAGGTAGACATCGTGCTGTCCGGTGACCGGATTGACTTTTGTGGTGAAGATTTTAAAGCTCTGCAAATCGCCTGTATCACCGATAGGGCACTCGGCAATTTTTTCGCCCGTATCAAGCGAATCGAGCCAGACCTCCATTCGGCCGTCAGCAGCCTGGCCGGCGGCACTGATCACGAGTGAATCCGGGCTTTTGTCATAATCCGCATTGCCAAAATCAAGCCCGGCGTACATGGCCCAGTCGTCGCTGTGAATATCGCCGAGCACATATCCCTCTGCTCTGATGTATCGGCGAGAGGTGCCCACTTGATTCGCCGGACTGTCCGCCCTGATGGGTGTGTAAGCGTCCTTGTAAATGTAAAGATCGAAAAAGGCCTCTTTACCTTCGACGAAAAGTCCCTGTTGATTGCCGGTGAAATTGTTGAATTGGGTCTGCTCTCTATCCATCTTGATGCAATTGAGGGGATCGCCGATTTGCGTCCAGATCATGCCATCAGAACTGTAAAAACCGGACATCTCGTGTTCATCTCGCAGCAGCTTGAGCCAGACGATCGAGCCGATGGTGTTCACAGCCTCATACAAGGTGTTTTCAAAACTGAAGGCCATGACTTTATCACCATTGTCATTGACGCCGCTATAAACTTGCGCCGCCAGTGTTTCTGGTCCGTTAATGATCCATAAACCGGCCCGATCCGAGGGCGATGCGGGCTCAAAATCGACGCGCGTGATGATCGCATAACTGTGTTCGCCATCATT
>RQOI01000076.1 GCA_003854995.1 Candidatus Zhuqueibacterota bacterium | reverse complement strand
ATTGATGATCTGAATGAGCGCCTGCAGGGTCATCGCATTGCCCGCGTACTGCTCGATGCTCTCCGCTGTCACTTTGTTCGACAGCGCTACGCTGTTTTGCATGTTCAGCACGCGATCATAATAGTCGCGCACATTGGTGTAGAAATTGGTGACATCGTTGATAATGTCTTCGCGCTCCTCTTCAATGGAGAGATCACTGCGCTGCAGATCCAACACTTCGGCTTGCACTCGATTCCGCCGCTGACCGCCATCCCAGATGGGCAGATAAGCGTTCAGCGTCAGGGAATTGCTGTTGTCGAATTGATTCCACAGATAATCAAACTGATGATTCTTTTTCTCCAGGCCATAGGTGGCTGCAAAGGTCAGGTGAAAGGCGTTCTCGCCCTTTTCGTTTTCCACATCGATCTCTGCGCGCTGTCGATTGATATGCCGCCGTTGCAGCTCCGGCGTATTTTTCAGCGCCAGTTGCATGGCCTCATCCAGTTGTATGTCGATGGGAACGATGTTGAGAGCGGGGATGACATAGAGGGAATCGTCTTGCGGCAAGCGCAATCGCTGCCGCAGATTAGCCAGCTCATTGCGCACCTGCGCCTGATTGGACAGCAGGCTCTCGGCAATGTTCGATAGCTCCAGCTCGATCTGGATCATTTCTATCCGCCGCGACGAGTCCATCCCCAGCATCTTTTGACAGCGATCCAGCGTCTCCTGCAAGAGGAATAGACGATGCTGGTGAATTTTTTGCTCGTACATCAACTCAAAGATATCGAAATAGTCATCCGCAATATCCTCAATGATCCCCACCCGTTCAGCAATATATCTGAGTTTAATGTCCTGGAGATCGAGCTCGGCTTCTTCGAGATCATTTTTCAGCTCATTGGGCAAAAAAATCGGCTGCTCGAATTTCAGGTAGAGTCGGTTGTACCAGTCGATTTCTGTATTGGCGTCGCCGTGCTGCTGATAGTTGTAGATTCGATAGTTGAGCGACAGGTAACCGTTCGTCGGATAACCGAACAAGATGACCGGCTGCAAAACGGACAAATCCGATTGCCAGAGCGTCGAGTTGATGCGCACGATCTCATCCTTGTACAGCGTCGAGTTCCAGCGATAGTCGGAGAGGTTGGATAAATCCGGCGATTTGAGCTGCATATAGACCTGCGTGTGCAGTCCGGCCTTGTGGGCATTCAAATAGTGCACACTGCGTTTCAGCTCGAGCTCGAGCTCGCGCGTGCGATAACTGTTGTCCATGGCGATATCGACGGCGGATTCGAGCGTCAGATGGATGGCATTTTTGCCATGCACAATATCGCAGGGAATGAGATGAAGCAGCAGTAGTAAAATGATGTTACGCACTTTTATCTCTCCTCTTCTGTCACATTGATCTGCCTGGAGTTGTGCCGAAATATTGACACTCTATTTTAGTACGATTGGGCAGGATGTCAAGATAAAAATGCGA
Organism: Candidatus Zhuqueibacterota bacterium; assembly: GCA_003854995.1. GTDB lineage: Bacteria > Zhuqueibacterota > Zhuqueibacteria > Residuimicrobiales > Krinioviventaceae > Kriniovivens. Next base: position 2,367 of record RQOI01000076.1, on the reverse strand, counting down.
TCATTTGAGTCGGAGGTGTAAAAAATTGTCATAATGCCGACAAAGATGGTTTGAGAGGATCACCGATAATGGCCATATGCTATTTTTTTCTCGGTGTTCGGTGATGCACATCTGCAACATCTTGTTTTTTTACAAGTTTTAGATCATATAAAAAAGCAAACCGCAGAGACCGCAAAAAAGCGCCGAGAAAATCAAAACGAGAAATAGACTAATTTTGTTTTTTATTGTGATGCTTTGTCTTTTCCTGTAGGATTCAGTACATTGATATTTGTCGATCAAAAGAATAGAAAAGAGAATATTCATTTTTCTCTGCGCAGCTCTGCGCCCTCGGCGGTTTAGACTTGTTGGCTGCAGCCAACAACCACGCCAAGTACTATCTACTACATACTATCTACTACATACTATCTACTACATACTATCTACTGCAAACCAATCATTTCCACCCCTCTCATCTCATCTTCTCCTGCAAATATCTCTTGAAAAACGCGCCCTGCGTCGTCGGCGTGAACTGCCAATCCCATACCAGCATGGGCGCCCAGGAGGTGTCAAAAACCCAGGCGACCCAGGAGATGCCCTTTTTCTCGGCATAAGCGGTGATGGCCTCGCCATAATCGACGGTGCTGATCACTGGCATGTGCGCGCCGCGCTCATCGGCGAGACAAAAGCCGATTTCAGTGAGGAAAACCGGATGGGTATCGGCGACAAATCCCCAGTCCTGTTCCCACTTTTCCTCCCAGGGCTGCTCTCTCTTCTGCGGATAGGGGTGACTGACATAGGCGATGTTCTCGGCATCGATCGGTTCCTCCCGGACCGGCGTCAGGTCGTACGCCCAGTCAAAGCCGGCGCACAGGACGATCGTCTTTTTGTCCCACGCCCGGATGACGCGGATGATGTTCTCCTGCAGCTGTTTCCACTGTTCCCACGACATGGTGCCGAACCGTTGACCCGAGATGGTCGGTTCGTTATAGATCTCATAAAAGGCGACGGCCGGTTCATCCGCGTACCGTCTGGCGATGGTTCGCCAGAACTCGTAGGTCTCGTCGATCGTCGTCTCGTAGGAGGGATGCTGATAGAGCTGCTGCCACAGGTTGCCGATGGAGTGCCAGTCGATGATGACGTAGAGGTTGTGCTTTTTGGCCAACTCGACGCCGGCGTCGAGCATCTCCAGATACTTTTCCGCCGTCCGCTCGCGCCAGGCGGCCGGATGCACCGGAAAGCGCACGACGTTGGCACCCCAGGCCGCCATCTCGGCAAAATAGGCGTCGCTCCACATGCCCTCTTTCTCCAGCTTGTCCGGATCGGAGGTGTTGAGGCCGCGAAAGATGATCGTCTCACCATCACTCGTGACGAATCGATTGCCGGCAACCTGGATGGTATCGAGAGCGAAGAGGGAAGAAGCGAGAATGCAAAACGTGAGGAACAATCGAGTTGTCATGTTTGTGCTCCTGATATTTATTTGTTAAAATGCAAAAGGTCATTTGCTGGTAAAGTAGAGAAAAAACCAACACAAGTCGCAAAAACACAAAGAATCACCAAGAAAAACTTTGTACTCCTTGGATTCTTTGTGTTTTTGTGCTTTAAACAAATATTATTTTGTTGGTGCAATTTTATCATCGCAGCTACCTGTAACTGAGATTATAGGCTGAAATCATTTTTAATGTTGAAAATTATTGTAATGTCCTCCAATAGCAAAGATATAAATTCGATCCGCATCGAACTTGTAGATTATTCTATCTTTCAGAGAGAGTCGTCTCGACCAAAATACGGCCAAATTATATTTGAGCGCTTCAGGTTTGCCTGGTCCTTTTGTGGGATCCCCTCGCTCAAGTTCAGAAATAATTCTGCAGATGCTTTTATAAAGCTTTTTGTCTTTCTCCTGGATATCATTAAAAACGTCCCATGTCCGACCCTCAAAAACGATTGAACTCATCCATCTCCTCTTTGGTCACAAAATGGCCAGTTTTCGCTTGATGAGTTATCGTCGATTCGACAATTTGCTTCATCAGATGAGAGTTCTGCAGAATGAAGAGAGTCTCTTGTTCCCGCTCCCAATCTTCAGCATTGCCGTACATTATGCTAGATTTTTTCTTAATCTGAATTATTCATGAAATCATTCTTGGAGTCTTGGTGTCTTCGTGTGGGTGACTTTTTCAGGTTATTAGAGCGCTCTTTCCAATATATTCAGCAATTCTTCATCGTTCAATTGAATCGGATTGCCCTGCATGCTGCTGGCGTTTTTGGCTTGCTCTACGATCAAGGGGATATCATCTCTGCTCATGCCATACGCCGACAGCGGCTTGACGGCGAGATCCTCGCAGAGTGACTGAACCCATGCCACGCCATCTGCAATGGTCGCGTTCGGATGAT
>RQOI01000504.1 GCA_003854995.1 Candidatus Zhuqueibacterota bacterium | reverse complement strand
CTTTATTGACATCATACCAGATGGTCAATTCATCACCGGGATCCGGTTCTGCAGGACTCCAGGTGGCAGCACCATCCTCACCAATATCCTGTGCCAACAGCCAGCTCGAGCTGAGCAGCACGAATACGATGAACACATGTCGTAACGATTTCATAAATATGCCTCCTTGATAGTAAAGTAAAGAGTTTGTTCCAAGAGTTAAATGATTTCTATGCTGTACGAACTTATACAAAGCAGCAACATTGTGTTTTTTTAGCAAACTTTAGAGTCAAACAAAAAAGACCAAACACGAATTTCCACAAATTTTTCACGAATTTTCACGAATTCAAAATGATTGATTTTCTCATTTATGGTCCTTCTTGACCATTTGTGGTTATTCGTGTATCATTCGTGAAAATTCGTGTTCTTTTTTTGGGGTTGCGGCCAAAGGCCGCACCGTGATCTCGGTTTCATTTTTATTGAATTTTCTCCGACTTAGAAACTCACTCCCAAATCAAACATTTGAATCTCCTCGAACAGACCGAAATCCGCATAGGTGTAATTGAACGTCCAAAACAGTGAGCCGCCGCTGTAGAGTTTGAGGCCGATGCCGGCGGTCATTCCTTCTTCACTTTCCTGTCGAAACAGAGATTTGTAGCCGGCGCGTAAAAACAGCAGGTTGCTATAGGAAAACTCACCGCCCAGATTGATTATTTCGGAATTGTCCGTGGGATGCAGCGCATCGGCCGCGAGGGTGAATTTATAGGACGCAGCATCGATCACGTCCATGGCCAGGCCGACGCGGAAAAAAAGTGGCAATGGCCAGGACTCGGTTTTGAGTCTGGCCGTGATGGTCTCGTTGTTTCCCAGCGCACCGGGATCGAGATCGATGCGGTTGAGCAGATCCCGGCCATCCATTTGCAGTTCCGTGCCAAAGTTGGTGATGCTCATGCCCAGGCGCATGTTGTTAAAATTGGTGATAAATAACAATCCGACATCCATGGCAAACGCGGAAGCGGTCTCGTTCCACACGCTTTGTTGAATGTATTTGACGCTGCCGCCGATAGAAAATCGATCCGTCAGATTGCGGCCGTAGGAGAGTGCGAGCGCAAGATCTTTAGCAGCCCAGCGATCGCCGGTGCCCTCGGGTTGGGTGACGGTCGTGACTCGCTCTTCGCCATAATCAAGTTGCGTCACACTGACGCCGACGG
>RQOI01000503.1 GCA_003854995.1 Candidatus Zhuqueibacterota bacterium | reverse complement strand
CTGATTTACTCGGGAACGTCCGAGCAAACGACGAGCGAGGCAGAATTTCCGTCGACAAACGGACCGAATGCGCTGATCATCACCAACAGCAGAAGAGCGGTGCTGCATGCGTCCAGATCCGTCGACAGTCTCTATGTCGCCTGCAGATTTGATATCGGCGATAACGTGCTGACCGTCGGTTCCGCGGCGAATTCGAACGAACGCGCTTTTGTCGTCATGTCAGAAGCAGGCGCCTTGCGAGTTCGCGACGTTGGTCAATCCGAGTCGTATTTCCCCATCGGCACCACAGCGTTTGCGCCGGTTTGGGTGAAGAACAGCGGTCAAGCCGATGCCGTTCGCGTGAACGTCGTCAGGGACTCGGGAAAAGCGGCCAACGGTGGCAGAGTCAACCTGCTCTGGACTGTGACGGAAGATCTGGCTGGCGGCGGCGATTATTCGCTCAGGTTTGGCTGGATGAGCTCGTTTGAAGACGCGACCTTTCGAAGCAACAGAGACCGCGACGCCAGAATCTTTTTCATGGCGGACACAACAGAGAGAGGTTCTGGCGGCTATGTCTCTAATTTTTATGCGCAGCCGTTCTGGCTGGCGAGGAGTGGATATCAAAAATTGGGCGCCTTTGCCGTCGGCAATTTTCGCCTGGGAACCGCTGTTTCCGAACCGGGCGCCGATCATCCGCTGGAATTTGTGCTGCTGCAGAACTACCCGAATCCATTCAATTCAATGACGACGATCCGTTTCAGCGTGCCTGAAGAATTGATGGTCAAATTGATCGTCTATGACCTGCTCGGCCATAAAGTCGATACGCTGGTCGACGAACGTCTGAAAGCAGGCCTGCATTCCGTTCAATGGGATGCTGCAAAGCATGCATCCGGACTGTACATCTATAAATTGACGGCAAAGGATTTTTTGCAGACAAAAAAGATGACCGTGTTGAAATGACCGGCGCAGCATCAACTTTTCATAAAGGCGATCGCCTCTCGCACCCACTCTTCTTTCACCTCGCGCGTCAGGTAGGCACGACCGATGTCGTGCAGCAGCACCCACTGTTGTCCACGTGCGGAGCGTTTTTTATCCTTCTGCATGGCGGCCAGCAGCGCGCACTCGTCCAGATCCGGCAATCGGGGCGCCTTGAATTGCCTAAAAAGCGCGACCGATTCATCCAGCAGCCGTTTTGTCAAAGTTCCTGCGCGATGCGACAGGTAGAGCGCCGCCTGCATGCCATACAAGACCGCCTCACCATGCAGATAAACCTTGTAATTCGTCGCCGCTTCGATGGCATGTCCGATGGTGTGCCCAAAATTGAGCGTTGCCCGCAGACCCGATTCTCTTTCATCCCGGGAGACGACATCCGCTTTGATGGAGCAGCTCGTGCGCAGCGCCGATTCGATGATCGTCGACTCGAGCGCAAAGAGCGCCGTCAGATTCGCAGCGATCTGCTGAAAGAAATCGCGATCAGCGATATAGCCATACTTTAAGATCTCGACGCAGCCGGCGCGAACCTCCCGTTCCGGCAATGTGGCCAATGTCCTTGCATCGATGAGAACGAACTGCGGCTGGTGGAAGGCGCCAATGAGATTTTTGCCCAAAGCATGGTTGATGCCGACCTTGCCTCCCACACTGCTGTCGACTTGCGCCAAAACGGTAGTCGGCGCCTGCACGAAGCGGATGCCGCGCATGAACGTCGCGGCGACAAATCCGGCCAGATCCCCGACCACGCCGCCGCCGAGCGCGATGATGATCGAGCCTCTGTCCGCGCCCTTTTCGAGCAGTTGCGTGTACAACCAGTTGAGCTGCTCGAATGATTTTGAGCCTTCGCCGGCCGGCACAGAGAGGAGATCAGCCCCTCTGCCGGCGTCGCGCAGCGACCTGAGCATTGTTTCACCATACAGGGAACGCACGTTCTCATCCGTGATGATGTAAAGCCTGTCGACGAGATGGTGTCGCCCCAGATAATCGTTCAGTCGCGGCAGCCCGTTGGTATCGACGTAGATCGGATAGCTGCGCTCACCCAGTTCAACATGGACCATCATAGTTTTTCCAGCAGGGTTGCATAGATGTGGTGGACGAACTCTGATGCGGAACGCTCGGCCGAGCTTTCAAAATGAAAATCGGCTCGATCGTAATAGGGCTGGCGCCTGGCGAGCATCTCCTGAATTTTACGCACGCGTTCCGCATGCGATAATTGCGCCATGAGCGGTCGCGCATCATTTCTGCCGATCCGGTCAGCCAGCACCTCGACCGGGGCGGTAAGGCTGATCGTCACTCCTGAATTTCTAAGATAACGCCAGTTTTCGTCCCGCATGACAGCGCCGCCGCCGAGGGCGACGACGCAATTTTTCTGCTCTGCCAGCTCCTTGAGCACAGCGGTCTCCAGCTGGCGAAACGCCTCCTCGCCATCCTGGGCAAATATTTCGCTGATCGATCGACCGGCGCGCTTTTCAACGAGATCGTCCGTGTCATGAAACGGCCAGCCGAGGAATTTCGCAAAAGATTTGCCGATGGACGACTTTCCCGACGCCATGAAGCCGATGAAATAAATGTTTTTACCACTCCATGGGAGCATTTGGCAGTCCTTTGAAATGTTCCTGCATCTCGCTCAGGGAATCGCCGCCAATCTTGTCGATGAGGGCATTCGCCAAGACGATCGCTAACATAGCCTCTGCCACGACGACCGCTGCCGGCACGGCGCAGACATCGGCGCGTTCATAGTGAGCTTCCCTGGCTTGTTTGGTCGCGAGATCTACGGAGCGCAACGGCGTCGACATGGTTGGCAGCGGCTTCATCGCCAGTCGGGCGACAATGGGTTCGCCATTGCTCATGCCGCCCTCGATGCCGCCGGCATGATTGCGGATTCGATGAAAGCCTTTTGTTTCGTCATAGAAAATTTCATCGTGCACCTGGCTGCCGAAAAGATGAGCGACATCACGGCCGAGTCCGATTTCCACAGACTTGATCGCGTTGATGCTCATCATGGCGGCGGCGATGTGCGCATCGAGCTTGCGATCCCAATGCACATGACTGCCCAATCCGACGGGACATCCGGTCGCCACGACCTCGAATAAACCGCCGAGAGACTCACCTTTCTCCTTGCCCTGATCGATGAGGGCGATCATTTTCTCTTCAGCGACTCGGTCAGCGCAAGCGACGGGTGACTTTTCGGCGCGTGAAAAGAATGTCTCCAGCTCGCGCTGCGGCGCCTGTCTGGTGAAGCTGCTGGCCGAAAAGTCGGTTGCCGCAGATCCGATGCGCACGACATGGCCCCAGATCTTGATCTGGAATTCTGCCAGCAAGCGGCGCGCAATGGCGCCGGCAGCGACGCGCATGGCCGTCTCCCGCGCAGACGAGCGCTCCAGAATGTCGCGCAAATCATCCGTTCGATATTTCACCATACCGGCGAAATCGGCATGCCCTGGACGCGGCATCTGCAGCTTGTCGACCGGATCTTCAACGGCAGTGACGGACATTTTATGCGTCCAGTTCGGCCAGTCCTTGTTGTCGAGCAGCAATGAAATCGGACTGCCGAGCGTTCGGCCATAGCGGATGCCGGTCAAGATGCGGGCGCGGTCGCGTTCGATTTTCATTCGTCCGCCCCGGCCATAACCGCGCTGCCGACGTTCAAGCTGGGCCGCAATGTACTCTTCACTCAGCGGCAGACCGGCCGGAACACCCTCTACGATGGTGACGAGCGCCCGGCCGTGCGATTCGCCGGCGGTCAAAAATCTGATCTTATTCATCGATTCCCAGCAGCTTTTTCATGAAAGATCTGAGATCATTGAATTGCCCGGTTGAGAGCCGCAGCTCCTGCTCCGTCCACAGGCGCAGGGAGTGCAGTCCCTGAAAGATGAGCATATCGAGACCGTTCTGGACAGTCGCACCCCGCTCCTCGGCCTCGCGCAGGAATCGGGTTTTGCCCGGATTATAGACGAGATCATAGAAAAAGTGGTCGACGGTGATGACATCGGGATAGTCCACAACGGTTTTTTCGTGCCAGGGATGCATTCCGACCGGAGTGGCGTTTATGACAATGTGCGCGTTCGCGAGAATCGTCTTCATGGGCGCGAGCGGCTTTTGCAGCGCTGCAGCATTCTTGATCCCGAACGACTTGGCCAACTCGGCCAATTCGAACGCCTTTTGCACGGCAACCTCGGCGATCAGCAGCTGCCGAACGCCCAATTTCGCCAGGGCATAGGCGACCGAACGCGCCGCGCCACCGGCGCCATACAGCAGTACCGACGCGCCTTTGAAACGATCGGCATGGCCGCCCAGAGATTCTTCAAATCCATGGGGATCGGTGACGTGCGCGCTGATATGACCGTCACTGTTTTTCAGCGTATTGGCCGCGCCGAGCAACCTGACATCATCCGCCAGTTCGTCAGCCCAGGCGACGACCGCCTCTTTGTGCGGCACCGTGACATTGATTCCGCCAATTCCCATGGCGCGCATGCCATCGATGCAGGCGCGCAAATCCTCGCTCCGGACATGAAAGGCGGCATAGACCGCGTTCAGGCGGAACTGCTCGATGAACCAGTTTTGCATCGCCGGCGACAGAGAGTGCTGAATTGGATCGCCGATGACAGCATATAAAATCGTGCTAGCGTTCATCATGAATGATCGATTCTAAAATATCATAAAAGCCTGGAAAAGAAATATCAACGCAGTCGACATTCTTGATCGTCGTCTCGCCATCGGCGATGAGAGCGGCGATGGAGAAGGCCATGGCAATTCGATGATCATTGTAACTGTCCAGTTCAGCGCCGTGCAAGGTAGTCGGACCAGAGATGATGAGGCCATCTTCTTTTTCCCGAACCTTGGCGCCCATTTTGGTCAGATTGGCAGCCAATGCTGCCAGGCGGTCCGACTCCTTGACGCGCAGTTCGCGCGCGTCTTTGATCGTGGTGACACCCTCGGCCTGCGTCGCGGCGATGGCGAGGATGGGGATCTCATCGACAATGCGAGGGATCATGGCGCCACCGAGGGTTGTCGCGCGAAAGGTCGCCGATTTGACCGCGATGGTCGCGCGCGGCTCTCTGTTCAATTCGACCTGATCATTGATCTGATAATTCACCCCCATCGATGTCAATGCAGTGAGAATGCCGGTCCGCAACAGGTTCACGCCAATGTTCTCCATGACCAGCGTGGAATTCGGCAGCAGCGCGCCGGCGACAAGGAAAAACGCTGCTGCTGAGATGTCTCCCGGGACATCGATGTCGCGGGCGTGCAACTCGGATGGGCCGATGACGGCTGCCAGCGCTTCGGAAGAATGGATGTTCGCTCCCATCTCCTGCAGCATCAGCTCGGTATGGTCGCGCGAATGGTATGGCTCGGTGACGCGGGTGACGCCGCGAGCGAACAGGCCGGCCAGCAGAATGCACGATTTCACCTGCGCGCTGGCCACCGGTGATGCAAAATCTATGGCACGCAGCGGTCCACCTGTGATGGTCAGCGGCGCTTTGAAATCATCGCTGTCGATTCGCGCGCCCATCAGCTCGAGCGGCTCGATGATTCGCCGCATGGGCCGATTGCGCAACGATCTATCTCCGGTGATCGTTGCGGTGAAATTCTGCGCCGCCAGCATGCCGGCGAGCAGGCGAATGGTCGTGCCGGAATTGCCGGCGTCGAGCGCCTTCCGCGGAGGCTGCAGTCCATGCATGCCCACACCGTGGACAATGACGCCGTCTTTGGCTTTGTTGATCTTGACTCCGAGAGCTTTCAGGCATGCTGCAGTGCTCTGCACATCCAGTGCAGTTGATAATCCGGATACTCGACAGGCCCCATCAGCGATGGCGCTGACTATCAGAGCTCGATGCGAAATCGATTTATCACCCGGCACGCGAACTGTCCCTTGCAGCGACTGCACAGGATGCAATTTTTTATCTGACATGTTATCCTCTTTTTCGACAATCAAAACCTTTGGCCCGCAGCAGTTCGATGGCATTGACCTGATCATTTTCGGATGAAAATGCCAATCTGAAAGTGCCGCCTTCATTTTCTCGAATTTTTAACACTTCCATGTCTTTGATGTTTATTTTATTATCCGCCAGTATCGTCGCCATCGAGGCGATGATGCCGGGACGATCAATGGCGGTCACTGAAATTTCAAACTGCGGCGTCAAAAATCCTTTTGTGTCCGTCGGTATGGAGAGGCGATTGGCGGCTGCTTTGCTGAAATACCTTTCCAGCTCATCGGGCTCTTTTATCATCCCTTTGACTCGCCGCAGTTCCTCGATATAGAAATCGATATAGGCGCTGATCATGTCCGAGTTCGTCTGGCAGATGGACTTCCAGATGCCATAGGGGCTCGAAGCAATTCTGGTCATATCGCGGAAACCACCGGCAGCCATTTTTAAAAAGTATGGGCTCTGCTCATTCTTGTCCGCCGCCAGATTCATCAGCGCCAGTGCCGCCATTTGCGGCAAGTGACTCACAGCCGCGGCAATCTCGTCGTGCAGCCGCGGGTCCATGATCAGCACTTTTGCGCCGGTCAATTCGACCAGCTCGACAAGCGCTCTGACTTTTGACCGAGAGATGGCGTCATCTGGGGTTAGAACCCACGTCGCGTTCTCAAACAAAAAGTGATCGGCCGCGTTGATGCCTTTGAATTCAGAGCCCGCCATCGGGTGGCTGCCGATGAAATCACGCCGCCTCGGCAGATGCGCCTCAGCCGTCTTGACAATCTGTCGTTTGATGCTGCCGGCGTCAGTGATGACAGCTCCTTCTTTGACATAGTCGCTGATCTCTTCGAGCTGCCTGAGGATGACGTGGATCGGCGCAGCCAGAAAAATCAGATCTGCCTCTTCGACGCCTTCCCTGAGCTGCTCTCGCGTACAGGCACGATCAATGGCGCCGCGCTGCAGAGCATTTTCCAGATTGCCGGGACGATCGACGCCGATGATTTTCCCCAGGAAGCCCTTGCGCTTCAACGCCAGTCCGAAAGAACCGCCGATGAGGCCAACGCCCACGATCGCAATCGTCTTGAAGCCGCTGAATGCCGTCATCGCGTTCCTTTCACTCGATCTTCCGTCCGATGGCCGACGCGATCATGCGAACTTGTTCCATCAGACTGACGAATTGCTGCGGGAGGAGCGATTGCGGGCCATCGGAGAGCGCGTGCTCCGGATCGTGATGCACCTCGATGAGCAGGCCATCAGCGCCGGCAGCCACGGCGGCGCGCGCCATGGGCGCCACTTTGTTTCGCAATCCCGTCCCATGACTGGGATCGGCAATGATCGGCAGATGGCTCAGTTTTTTGACGACCGGTATGGCCGAAAGATCGAGCGTGTTCCGCGTGTAATTCTCAAAAGTTCGAATGCCCCGCTCGCACAGAATGATTTGGTAATTGCCGCCGGCCATGATATACTCGGCAGCCATGAGCAGCTCTTCGATGCGGGCGGACATGCCGCGCTTGAGCAGCACCGGCTTGCGCGTTTTTCCAATCTCGATGAGCAGGGGGAAATTCTGCATGTTGCGCGCGCCAACCTGCAAAATATCGACATACTCTGCGACCAAATCAAGCTGACTCTCGCGCATGACCTCGCTCACTGTCGGGATTTTGCATTCGATTGACACCTCTTTGAGCAATTTCAAGCCATCTACACCGAGTCCCTGAAAAGCGTACGGCGACGTGCGCGGCTTGAAAGCGCCGCCGCGCAGCACCTTGGCGCCCGCCGCCTTGACAGCCTTGGCGATCGTCAACAACTGCTCCGCACTCTCGATCGAGCACGGCCCGGCAATGACCGTCACCTCGTTTCCACCAAACACGGCATCTCCGACTCGAATGATCGTGTCTTCAGCGTGGAATATCCTCCCGGCCAGCTTGTACGGCTCAGATATTCGATGCACCTCAAAGACGCCATCCATGAGCTTGAAGGCACGATGGTCGACGTTGCTGACGTCGCCAATTGCACCGAGAATTGTGCGCTGCGTACCAACAACTTTGTGAACATTCAAACCAAATTCATGCAACTTGCTCGTCACATCCTGAATTTGCTGCTCAGTTGCATTCTCCCGCATGACAATGACCACAATAACACCTCACTTTGCATGACGATGAAATTTCGAGCGCCGGACACCTATACATCTTGAAATGACTGATATAAATGCTGCAATTTTTTTGACGTCGAAAAGATCGCAGCGAAAATCTCGCGAACATGCTGTTCCTGCAGGGGGCCTTTGTTCCGCCCACATAGCCTTTTATATATTTCTTCCTCGCGCGAGGACGCGGCCACGGCAATCCGATGGTCAAACTTTTCCTGCGCAATCTTGATCGCCAGTCTGGCGCGCTGATTTAGTATTTCCAGCAGTTGATCATCGATATCATCAATGGCCTGACGACAGTCTGATAGATTCATTTGTCCCTCATATATAAAAAAAAAGCCCACTCTGACAAAGCAGTGGGCGGATTCAGCAGGTGATTTTTCTCTAACGCTGCTGACTCCTCCCAATATGATTGGCAAAAAAGTAAAAGCTGGAATTCACACACATATGAACCGTCCATAAAGGATACTATTGAAATATAGCTATTTTTTGCTAACAAGCAAGGAAATTTGTCAATGTCGGACGAACCGCAGGACGATAGTCGAGGCGATTGAAGCAAAAATGAGCAGCTGATGATTCAGCAGACTCGTCACGGCTGATAAACGACGGCATAATCATCCATTTCAGCCACTTGCACCGAATGCACGGACAGGTCCAGCTGCTCAGCGATGGCGTGATACAGATATTTTGCCAGATTTTCAGAAGTGGGATTGAGCTGGTCAAAAGGCGGCACGTCGTTGATCACGCGATGATCAAACTGCGCGACGCAGTCATCAATACGTTTTTTCAACTGCACCAGGTCCATGACCATGCCATTTTCATCAACATCCTCAGCGCAGACCGTCACTTTTACCCTCCAGTTATGGCCGTGTATGCGCTCGCACGCGCCGGGATAATCGATCAGACGATGGGCGGCAGAAAATTTTGCTACGACTAAAAGCTTGTACATCGCATCATCCTGATTTAAACCATCAGCCAATGAGGTGTCGATGAAGATGCATGAGCGCGCTTGACGAGCAGCTCTGCAAACCTGACACTTGTCCGGTTCGCCGGACAAGTGTCAGCTTTGCAATTGTGAGATGTTCGGATTATCGTGGATTTTTCTGCCTCTTTGCCAGATTGACAGCGCCTTGATTGGTATTGAGCACGACCTGGGCATTGGTGATCTGGTCGCCCGGTTTGAGCACAAACATATCATCCCAGTTTCCATCTCCGTCAACGTCCCACCAGCCGAGGCCATCGCCGGCATCATAGTTGCCATTGCCGTTCGCATCATCGTACGCTTCCACATAGACGTCAACCGCTTTTTGCAGGTTCAGGCTGAACTGAAAATTGCCTGTTGCCGGATTGACGCTCACGCTGCTGAGCGGTACAATGTCATCGGTATGCGATGAATCGAGCATGGCGATGCAATTATTGCTCAGCGTGTGGTTTGGCCATAAAACCCGCCCCGAGACCACGGTGTTTGCTGTCGCCTGCTGGATGCTCTTGAGAAATGTTGACACAAAGTTGTACCAGTTTGTCTCTTTAAACCTCAGCTTGACATAGTTTGTCGAGTCAAACTGCTGCACCGTATAGGGGATGTGAACTGTGAGGCCACCGCGCGACAATCCAGGAGCATTCGTCTTGGTGAAAGGGACAGCGGCATTGACGGCCGAGATGACTTCGTTTGCCACGCTGATGATCAGATTGATCTCTTTCAAGTTCGGTTCCTGTTGAATCTTTTTGACGAATTCGCGCAAATCGACAAAAGCCGGATCGTCATGATCCGTATAATGCGTCAAACCCCACGCGTGTCCCACTTCGTCCCAATGACCGCGAGTTTCGGTGATCAGGCGATTGCCGAGATCCGACACTTTCGCGCCCAGGGCGCCGACTTTGCTCAAGTCAGTGACCGCCATGTGGGTGATTTTCTGCGCCTCATTGCCCTTATCATAGACAGCTTGTGCCACCTTGGTCGCCAAATCGAGGCTGGGCATCTTTGGATTCTGGATCAGTTCTGCCATCCATATGTCGGATCCCAGAATGCTCAACATCGGCATGGTGAACTCGCAGGCGACCATATAGTCGCCGAGGTCCTTGAGTTCATACGCCACTTCCACCATGCTCATCAGGCAGGCATGAAAGATGATGACATCAAAATGTGGCCCGCCCTCCAGCGCCTGGCGAACACTCGGCATCGACATGAGGGCGCCGGCGCCGTTCTGTTCATCCTCGCAAACACCGCGCCACCCACCGCCGTGATCGTTGATGATGAGAGCATAGCGTTTGGCAGGGTAATTGGTCTTTGCCCAGGTGATGAAATCCTTCAAGCATTGGGGATCTGACATATCTTTTGTCCCCAGGTCTTTCAACTTCGTGGAGCTGATTTTGTCCGGCAACTCGTCCGGATGTTTTCCGACAAGATAATAGTTCGAGTTGCCGCCGGTCTTTAACGAGCTGACCATGACGACGGCCGTCACTGCATCCGACGAGCCAATTTTTTCCATCTCCTGGACATCTTCGATGATGTAACTCGTACCCGCCTGGCTCACATCAAGATTGTTATTACCATCAAAGTAACCCATGATGGTCCATTCTCGTTCTGACCCAGGTTCCGTACCTTTTTTACCGCATTGAAAAAACAACAGACTGCAGCAGCAGAAAGCGATGACAACAGCTACCCTGTTCATATCTCCTCCGTAGGTTTACAGATATTATATCAATCTTGGCAAAAAATCAAGTACTTTTAAAAAAAGATATGATCAGTTGTTTGGAAAAAAGTTGTGACATTTTTAGGCTGAATCCGCAGTTGCGGGATCGAGCGCAGGTCAACAGCCACTGTTTATCGTATCGATGCCGGTGATCTCATTTTCCGTAGACAACTTGACCTTCAAGAATCGTCAATCGCTATAATCTTCCTTTGACTTTTTCCAAAAGACATAGCGCACAAAAACTTTGCCCCGATAAACCTGCGAATTGCCGGTGCGATCAGAGACCAGCGGATTTTCTTCGACATATAGATACAATAATTTATCCCGATCCGCTTCGCCCAGTGCACGACTGATATCGATCTCAAAATTTCGCGTCAGCATATCGCCATCGCGAGCCGGACGGACGGCGATGCCCCCGTACTGCCGCCGGAAGAATTCATAAATGACATCGAAATCATCCGCTGTTTCGATGACAAACACCTCTGACTCTGCGCCAAACTGTTCCATATCGATCAAAGCGACGTCCTCGCGAAGAACGCCAGGGTAGTAAAATGGACCTATCCGAAGCGCAAGACTTTCCGCTGATCTTCCTGTGGGCAAAGTTGCATCGATCGATATTGGAAATCGTATCAGATAGATATCGATGCGGCTTGGCCAGAATTCATGATGAATTCGCCCCATCACCACGGGATATATTTCTATGCGACTCGCCGGCACATCGTCCATCTCTGAAAAGATATAGGTGAACCGATCGCCTCTTTTTTGAAATCGCTTGCCGCACAAACCTGAATAGTAAGAGACAACTTTTCTGGGCTTGTCGATCGTAATATAGCTGCGCACCATCCGCAAACCGGCTTTGGGAAACTGCGCGGCCGATTCCTTTTCCAGTTTTTGGGTGAATTCCTCGTCCAGCTCACCATGCGGATAGGCAAACTTGGTGAAAGTGGACTCTTGGAAAAAGATCTGCTGGTCTTGTGCGAGACAGGATTCACTGATTCGAGGACAGAAGAGGAGGAGGATGCCCGCCACTATCAAACGATTACACGTGTTCATTCTTCAAAGCCTTGCTCGACCAGTTGCCAGGAAAAACACGACTTTTTCTGGGTGTGGCATGTCGGCCCGATTGGTTTGGCTTTGACGAGAATGGCGTCGCCATCGCAATCGAGGTACATGCCGACGAGGTTTAAGAAATGTCCGGATGTCTCTCCTTTTGTCCAGAGCTGTTTTCGCGAGCGACTCCAGAACGTCACTTTCCTCGTCATCAGCGTCTTTTGAATGCTCTCGGCATTCATATAGCCGAGCATGAGAACGCTCTTATCGATAGCGTCTTGGACCACAGCCGCCACCAGGCCGTGCCGGTCAAATTTAACGCGATCGAGCCAGTCATTCAAGTTCACTTTTTCAATTTCTGACACAGATACTCCTTTCGCGCAAAAAAGCCTTGACCTCCTGAATGGAATTTTCTCGATAGTGAAAAATGGACGCTGCCAGCGCTGCGTCAGCAGCGCCGAGCGTGAAAACTTTTTCGAAATGTTCCACGGCGCCGCAGCCGCCGGATGCGATGACAGGAATGGTCACGGCCTGAGAGATGGTGCGCGTCAACTCGATATCAAAGCCACGTTTGGTGCCGTCTCGGTCCATTGATGTGAGCAGAATTTCACCGGCGCCGAGCTCTTCCGCATATTGCGCCCATTCGAGGGCATCGCTGTCGACAGGCTCTCGACCGCCATAAATATAGACCTGCCATCTCTTGTCGCCGCATCTTTTCGCATCTATTGCCAGGACAGTCGCCTGGGCGCCAAATCGATCTGAGCACTCTTTAATCAGATCCGGACGGAGGACAGCCGCTGTATTGATGGTTATCTTGTCGGCGCCGCTTTTGAGCAGAATGTGCGCGTCCGCGGCGGTGCGAACGCCGCCGCCGACCGTCAGCGGCATGAAAACCTTCTCTGAGGTACGCCGCACCACATCGAGCATGATGTCTCTTTTTTCGTGCGAAGCGGTGATATCGAGATAGACCAGCTCGTCCGCTCCTTGCTCATCGTAGTAGCGCGCCTGCTCAACAGGATCGCCGGCGTCCTGCAGATGTAAAAAGTTGATGCCTTTGACGACGCGTCCGTCCTTGACATCAAGGCATGGGATGATTCGTTTCGCTAACATGGTGTCCCTTTTTTGCCAGGCGCCTGGCGAGTTGAACGGATCAAATCCGGCAATGAAAGGCTGCCCTCATAGAGCGCTGTGCCGACGATCGCGCCTTCGATGAGAGGCTCCTGCAGAGCGGCCAGCTGCGTAAAATGTTCAATCTTGGAAAAGCCGCCGGAAGCGATGACGGCCATGCCTGACGCGCGCGCCAGCTCGGCCGTGCCGGCGATGTTGGGTCCGACTTGCTCGCCATCACGCTGCACATCGGTGTAAATGACGCGCTCGGCGCCGAGATCTCGCATGCGCAGAGCCAGAGCCAGGACATCGGTTTCGCTCTGCTCCAGCCAGCCGTGAATCGCCACCTTGCCCTCGCGACCATCCAGTCCGATGACGATCTTGCTCGCACCCCACTCAGCGACCGCTGCTGCGACGATCTGCGGCTGCGTCAGTGCGATCGTACCGAAAATGACGCGACTGACGCCAAGATCGAGCCATTGCCGGGCCTGGTCAAGGGTTTTGATGCCGCCGCCCAGCTGAATCGGCACATCCAGGACGGCAATGATCTGGCGAATGACCTGCACGTTTTTTTGCGATCGTCCGAAAGCACCATCCAGATTGACGACATGGATCATTGCCGCGCCCTGCGCCTGCCACTGCAGGGCGACCGCCGGCGGATCTTCGCTGTACACCTTTTTCGTCTTTTCGACACCTTGCTTCAGACGGACCGCTCGCCCATCGAGCAGATCAATCGCCGGCAGAATGAGCATGACAAATGGTCTCCTCACAGATTGACAAAATTCCGCAAAATTTGCAGACCGTGCTGCTGTGACTTTTCCGGATGAAATTGCAGACCATATACATTATCAAATCGAATCGCGACCGGGACAGCGCCAAAATAATCGGTTGCACCCACGATGATCTGGCGATCCCGCGGCTCAACATAGTATGAATGGGCGAAATAAAAATAGCTGCCATCCGGGATATTCTCCCACAGCGGACTCGCACCAACCTGATGCACCTCGTTCCAGCCCAAATGCGGGACTTTGATCTCTTGCGAAAATCGCTTGACATCGCCCTTGACGAGCCCCAGACCGCGCACGCCGGGGCTCTCTGCACTTGTTTCCAACATGAGCTGCATGCCAATGCAGATGCCCAGAAAGGGCCGACCGCTGTCGATAAAACGAAGAATGGCATCGATAAAGCCATAGTCGCGCACCGCCTGCATCGCTCTGCCGAATGCCCCGACGCCCGGAAAGACCACCTTGTCCGCTTCTTGCAGCTCATCCGGCTTGTTTGTGATGCGCGTTCTGGCGCCGCAGCTTTCCAGCGCTTTTTGCACACTGCGCAAATTGCCGGCGTCATAGTCGATGATGGAGATCAAATCAGCACTCCCTTGGTGGATGGTATTTCTCTCTCGCCCCCATCAATGGCGAGGGCCATTTTCAGCGCTCGCGCCGTCGCTTTCATCATTGCCTCCATGGCATGGTGCTGGTTGGCGCCGTAGAGCAATTCGACGTGCAGCGCCATTCTGGCGTTCATCGCCAGGGCGCGCAAAAACTCGGCAAAGAGTTCGCCGTCAAAATCACCGACGCGTACGAGAGGAATGGCGCAGTCATAATGAAGAAATGGCCGTCCGCTGATATCGACAACAGCTCGTGCCAGAGATTCATCCATGGGGCAGTAGGCATGGCCGAATCGCGCCACGCCGCGCGCATCGCCGATCGCCTCGAGCAGAGCCGTTCCCAACGCAATGCCCACATCCTCAACCGTATGGTGACCATCGACGTGCAGATCGCCCTCTGCCTTGAGCTGCAAATCAAATCCCGCGTGCCGCTGCAACGCGTCCAGCAGGTGATCAAAAAATCCAATGCCCGAGTCGATAGAGCTGTCGTTTGCGCCGTCAATGTTCAATGCAACCGTTATCCTGGTCTCTTTTGTCGAACGTTCCACATGTGCAGTGCGCGCCATCATCTCTTCTCCACGTTATCGTGCATGATCTGCTCCAGAGTCTGCAAAAAAATATCGTTTTCATGCGCCAGACCGATGGAGACCCGTTGATATCCTGACAGCAGCGGGTACCCGGTCATATCCCGGACCAGAATGCCGCGTTCTTTGAGCGCTTGAAACAGATCGAGACCTGCTGGACCTTTCATCAGGATGAAATTTGCCGCAGAGGGGAAGACCAGGATCCCTGCCATCGACTGCAAAGCGGCGAAGACTCGATCGCGCTCTTTTTTGATAAATTCAATCCCTCTGGCCATCTCTTTCTCGTGCTCAAGCAAGCGCAAAGCCGCCAATTCCGTAAAGATGTTGATATTATAAGGGATATTCACCTTGCGCAATTGCGCGATGACCGCTGCGTTGCCGACAAAATAGCCAAATCGAAGTCCTGCCATGCTGAAGGCTTTGGAAAAAGTTCGCGAAATCAGCAGATTTTCAAATTTGTCCAGGGAGGGAATGGCCGACTGGGCGCAAAATTCGCCGTACGCCTCGTCAAAAAATACGAGCCCAGGGGCAGCCTGACAGATGCGCGTGAGACTGTCCAGGTCCATTTCCCAGCCCGTCGGGTTGTTCGGCGAGCAGATATAGATCAGCCTGGGACGATGATCTTTAATGGCGGCGAGCACCTCAGAGAGCGGATAGTCGGCGCCCGGCGGCTGCATGACGTGAACGAGACGACCGTCGTAGACGCGAGTGTACAGTTCGTAGAGTGAAAAGGTCGGCGGCGTATAGACGACGGCATCACCGGGCTCGAGCGTCGCCGCCAGCAGCGTCTGAAACAGCTGATTCGAGCCGTTTCCCAATAAAATTTGCTCCGGCTCGACCGCATGTCGCTGTGCCAGGCGATGCATGAGCGCCGGAGATTCGTTACAGGGATAACGATTCCACAGCAGCGACCTCGCCGCTGCCGTCAATTCGATTTTCACAGGATCCGGCACATCAAAAGGACTCTCGTTTTGGTTCAGTTTGACCCTGTACTCTCTTTGCGGCGGCGAGGTGTAGCCATGCAGCTCCAATACCGATTTTTTGAAATAGTCAGTCATCAATTCATTCTCTTTGCGATAGCGGCGGCATGCGCCTGCAGGCCTTCGCTCTTGGCAAACGCCTCTATTTTGCGGCCATGCCTGCGGATGGCGCGTTGACTGTAGGCGATGATGCTGCTCACCTTGAGAAAGTCCTCTGCTCGAAGGGGTGAAAAGAAACGCGCTGAGCCGTTGGTCGGCAACACATGGTTGGGCCCGGCCCAATAATCGCCGATCGCCTCCGGCGAAAAGCTGCCGAGAAAGATCGCACCAGCGTTCCGGATATGACCCAGGGCTTCCCAGGGGTCATTTACGTGCAGGCCGAGATGTTCCGGCGCCAGGCGATTGCTCAGCTCGAAACACTCCTCCATGCTGTCCGCGAGTATGATGCCGCCATAATTTTCCAGGGCTTCATGGATGATCGCCGCGCGCGGGAGCTCTTTGGTTTGCTCATCCACCTGCCGGCGAGTCGCCTCCGCGAGCCGGCTAGAGTCGGTCAGTAAAATGGCGGCCGCGAGCGGATCGTGTTCCGCCTGTGCGAGCAGATCTGCCGCAATATAGACCGGATCAGCGGACTGGTCAGCTATGATCAGCACCTCACTCGGCCCGGCGATCATATCGATGCCGCACTGCCCGTACAGCAGCTTTTTGGCTGTCGCGACATAGATATTGCCCGGCCCAACGATTTTATCCACGCGCGGGATGGTCGTGGTCCCAAAAGCCAGCGCGGCTATTCCGTGCGCGCCGCCGACGCGAAAAACCCGGGTGATACCCAACTCATAGGCAGCGGCGAGAATGGTGTGATTCACCTCGCCCTGTGCATCGCAGGGCGTGATGACAATGATCTCCTGCACTCCCGCCACCTGCGCGGGCACGACGCCCATGAGCAGCGAAGACGGGTAAGCTGCCAGTCCGCCGGGCACGTAGACGCCGGCGCGTTCTATCGCGGTGACGCGTTGACCTAGCAGCACACCATCCGCCTCCCAGTGCAAGCGCGACTGCGGCAAGCCCTTTTCGTGGAACCGCTGGATATTCTGTCTCGCTTCGCGCAAGACCTGCGCCAGTTCGCCATCCAGCTCAGCATGCGCTTTGGCCAGCGACTGAACGTCTACCCGCAGCGGATGGCGATTGTAATCGACGCCATCAAACTTTTTGCCGTATTCGATCAGCGCCGCATCGCCATTCTCACGGACATGGCGGAGGATAGCCGCAACAGACCGTTCGACCTGATCTGACGCGTCGCTGCGGCGCGACGCAAAGCGCTCGATATATTTTGCGATGTCTGGACCTGCATAAATGCGCATTTCTTGAGCCATCCGCGTTAGTGAATCACCTTATTCAATGGATACTCGATGATATCTTGAGCACCGGCTCTTTTCAAGGCCGGGATCAGATCGCGAACGACCGACTCATTCGCGATGATTTCCACAGCCATCCAGTCGACGCCATAGAGCGGCGAGATCGTCGGTTGTTTCATCGCCGGAAGCGTTTGCATGACCATCTCAAGTTTGTCTTTCGGCACATTCATTTTCAAACCCACCTTGCCCTCTGAACCGATGGCCGCCTGCAGCATCAGGTGAAAGTTTTCTATCGTCTCCCGTTTTTGCGGATGATGCCAGCTCTCCTTGTTGGCGATGAGCATGGTGTGAGATTCGAGGACTGTTTCAACAATGCGCAAATTATTGCTGCGCAGTGAGCTGCCCGTCTCGGTCACCTCGACGATGGCATCGACGAGCGTCGGCGCTTTCACCTCCGTCGCCCCCCAGGAGAACTCGACTTCAGCCGTCACACCCTTTGCCTGCAGCCAATCGGTCGTCAGGTTTACGATTTCTGTCGCAATTCGTTTCCCCTGCAAATCCTCGACGCTGTTGATATCGGAATCATTCGGCACCGCCAGCACCCAGCGAACCGGGCGCATTGTCGTCTTGGAATAGGCCAACGAATCGACCTCGACGACGTCAGCCCGATTCTCCATAATCCAGTCCTTTCCCGTCAAACCGACGTCGAACACTCCATCCTGAACATAGCGCGCAATTTCCTGTGCACGAATGAGTATGGCCTGAATTCTATCGTCCTCAATGGAAGGAAAATAGGAACGACTACTGACAGAAAAATGATAGCCGGCTTTAGCCAGGAGCCTGAAGGTCGCCTCTTGCAGACTGCCTTTGGGCAGCCCCATCTTCAGGACATGGTCATCAAGGCTCAAATTCCGCATGTTCACTCCTCTTGAATAAATTGCCAGCACAAAAAAAAAGCCTTCTCGAGTTCGGAAGGCCTTG
>RQOI01000502.1 GCA_003854995.1 Candidatus Zhuqueibacterota bacterium | reverse complement strand
TTGCGTAAAAACAGTTTTGTCACCGGGAAGCCAATCAGATAGGTGATGAAACAATAAAAAGCGCCACCGGATCCCAGAACGATGATCGGAAAAGTCGCCCAGAACGGCAGCAAAAAAAAGTAAAGAAACCAGCCGAAACCTGGCATGAATAGTCCAATCGCAGTAAATAATCCGATGATCCCGAAAACAAACGCTCCCATGAGAATACGTTCCTTAATCGAAAGTTCCGGACCCTCCATTTCAAAAAAGCCGGACTTTAGCGTCGAACCGCTATCGACGGCCATTTCCGGCAGTTCTCCGCCCTCAAGAACGTGCATCACAGCCCTGGCGCCATCGGCGATGCCGGCATCATAGTCTCCGTCTTTGAATTTGGGGGTCATGACCGTTCGAATGATCTGTCCCGCCATGCCATCGGTGAGTATTCCTTCAAGACCGTAACCCACTTCGATGCGCATCCGCCGTTCGTCGGGAACCACCACAATCAAAATGCCGTTATCTGCACCCTTTTGACCGAGTTTCCATGAGGCAAAAACCTCGGCGGCGTATTCTTCAATGCTCTCCCCATCGATGGTGGGAATCGTCAGAACAGCGATCTGGTTTCCAGTGCGCTCCTCATGCGCTTTCAGGCTTTGCGACACTGAATCGCTGACCTCTGGGGATAAAAGCTGTGCATTGTCCGTGATCCGTCCGGTCAGATAGGGTATGTCCGCGGCGAAAAGCATGCAGCCCAATTGCAGCGCAAGTGAGAGCAACAGGAACAGTGACCGCCTCTTCATGCGCCCTCCTCCTCGATAATTTCGTTGGGGAGTTCGTCGTCACCGGCGTCCACTGCGGCGGTTGTCAGTATGTGGGACAGCTGGTCCAAACCAGCATCGAATGCCTGGCTGATTTGCTTCCGTTTCAGAAACGGCGTCATTGCCGCGATCATGTTTCGTACATCGTCTTCTTTTAGGCGCTCAACCAGTCCCTTGTCCGGCAGAATGACAACGCGACGCTCAAATAAACTGAGCAACAGTAGAATGCCTCTCCTTTTTTGGGTAGCGTACAGCTCCCGGTCGAGGAACAATGATTTTGCATACTGCTGCACCTCCACTTCAGCGCGATGGTCGGATAAGAAGCATTTCGCAAATCGCGGAATCATGCCGGTCAGCAGTGCGGACAGAGCGCCGCACGCCAGTATACCCACCACCGTGATCAGCGCCGTCACATGTGGATACCAGTCGTACAACCACCAGTCCAGCACAAGAAGGAGCAATCCGGCGACAGAAGTGCCCAGCGCGAAAGCTTTCCATGGCAGTTCCGCGTACGTGTCACTGCGCTGGATGACTGCGAGAACGATCTG
>RQOI01000501.1 GCA_003854995.1 Candidatus Zhuqueibacterota bacterium | reverse complement strand
TTTTTGGATTTCTACCTACAAGGAATAGTATTGATGAAAGCATAAGCTACTACAAATAGTAGGCTCTCAACGGAAAAATCCGGTTTTCTCGCTTTTTTCAGTAAAGCCTGAATTACGAATAGCAGATTATGAATAGCGAGTAATACCGCAATTCGCTATTTGTTGATAACCCTTCGCATTACATGAAACTTGAAATGCCCCGGCACAAAATAACTAATAGAGTAATCGACGACTTTTTCGTCGTAACTGTACAATTGCGCTGTCAGTTTGAGAAGCGCGGAACCGGGAGAGATGCTGAGGCGGGCCGCGCAGTGTGGGCCAGTCTCCTCGGCGATGATGTCTGTCCGCGAGGTGGACAACATCAAGTCATTGCGTTGTAGCAAGAGGTCGAGCACCGATCCGCCGAAATCGTTCCCAATGGCTTCTTTTCGCAAGTAACCCAACGGGACAACGTCGCGCAGGTCGGCGACCGGCTCGTTTTCCACGGTGATGACGCGGTCGACCACCAAAACCTCGACCGGGTTATTCCCTGGCAGCGCCAGGCCCGCCATTTCTGCGGGGGTCGCCGCCCGTTCACACGTCTCGAGGTGCGCGACTTTTGTCGCCAACCCCAAACGCTTTGCCATCCGTTCCAGGCTTTCCAGGACTTCAAGGCCGGTTTCGAGAATGGGAATCCGTGAAGTGACGAAAGTCCCGACGCCTTGCCGGCGCACCAGAATGCCGCGCTCTGCAAACGTGCGCAGCACTTCACGCAACGTGGCTCTGGAAACCCCCAGGCGCTTTGCGAGAGCCGGTTCAGTCGGCAACTGATCGCCGGGCTGCATCTGTCCGATCATTGCCGTGATGGCCTCTTCAACCTGAACATGGGGAAGGCGAATGTTTAAGGATACTGGTTCTGGCACTGTCATAAAAAACCTCTATCCCATTATATGTCAGTTGTCTGACAATCAACAGGATATTGTTCATATCCGTGTGTGACTATCGTCACGTATAAAAAGTGCAAACGCGCAGCTCATAGACTGCGCGTTTGCAAAAGGGGA
>RQOI01000500.1 GCA_003854995.1 Candidatus Zhuqueibacterota bacterium | reverse complement strand
CAGTAACGCGCTGAAAGGTGGGGGGATTGGCGCAGGCGTCGGCGGCGTTGCCGGCGGCGTTATCGGAAAGCAACTAGGAAATACGGCGGTCGGCGCCATCATCGGGGCGGCAGTCGGCGGAACAACCGGGGCGCTCATCGGTCGTCATATGGACAAGCAAGCAGAAGAGATGCGACAGGACATCGAGAACGCAAAAATTGAACGAATCGGCGAAGGAATCAAGATCACGTTCGATTCCGGAATTCTCTTCGAATTTGATTCTTTCGAGCTGCAGCCTGTGGCAAAGGCAAACATCGAGAGTTTGGCGGAAATTCTCAAGAAATATCCGGACACAAACATACTCGTTGAAGGCGATACCGACGACAAAGGCTCTGAGGAATACAACCAAAAGTTATCAGAACGACGTGCTCAAGTTGTTGCCGATTATCAGAAGAGTCTGGGTGTTGACGGTTCCAGGATTTCTACGGTAGGGCTCGGCGAGTTGAATCCTGTCGCTGCAAACGATACGGACTATGGTCGTCAGCAAAACCGACGCGTGGAAGTTGCCATTTTTGCGAATGAAAAATTGAAAAAAGCCGCCGAGAACGGTGACCTTGATTAACTCGAACTCGGACTATATTAAAAAGCCGATGTTCAAGCGAAACGTAACAGCGGTACAAATAGTAAACGTATGAACCAATAACAAAAAGGAGGCTAAAATGCCTTTAATCAACGTCGTCATCGTTCTGATCGTGGTCGGTGTTATCTTGTGGTTGATCAATCAGTACATACCGATGGATCGTAAGATCAAATCGATCTTGAATGTTGTCGTAGTCATTGCAGTGGCTTTGTGGCTGTTGAGTGCTTTTGGAGTGCTCGGTTCCATGTCCACCATCCATGTTGGCAATTGACAATCACTTGAATGACGCCACCGCCCGACAATTTGTCGTCGTGGTGCAGGCAACCCATCAATTTTATTTCAATTTTATGGAGGAAACAACCATGAAAACAAGAATAATTTTCGGAGTCATCCTCATGTTGTTTGTTATGATTCAGGCGGGAAATGCGGCAGGGACAGAAGAGATTCAAAAGTACTTTAATGACACCGCATGTAAAGTGAAGGCAACGGACGATCCGGTGCAAAAGCGTGAGATACTCAACAAATCATTGCAAACCATGTCCAAAGCCCTGGAGAGAATCGAAAGCTTGGGACTCATTTCGCCAGAGGATCAAGCCGGCGTTAATCGCTTCAAAACGGCTCTGCAAGAAAAACAGGATGAGCTCGCGGGCACGAATGGCTATGCGCGCGTGGCCGATGCACAACTCGATTCCTTCTCT
>RQOI01000499.1 GCA_003854995.1 Candidatus Zhuqueibacterota bacterium | reverse complement strand
CCAGCAACGCAAAGCTGTCGATGCCGGTGGCGATCAGATAGGCGACGGTCAGCAGTTTCGGCAGACCGCCGATCGCGAAAATCGTCAGCAACGAAGAGATGCCAATTGCAAAGGCAATCGGCACGTTCAAAACCAGCAGGACGAGAAAACTGCATATCAGGATGATGAGAGGCCAATCCATATTGATTACCTTGATTTTAGTGTTGCTGCCGCACGGGCGTTTTCTGCGCGAGCCGTAACCTGATGATCGATTCCACTAAAAATTCTAGACTATAGATCGCCAAAAAGATGCCGGCGACCGGCACAGCCAGGTAGACATATCCCATTGGCAGTCGCAAGGACGGCGAAAGCTGGCCGAATCGAAAAGTGATCATCACAAGTTTGAGACCGCCGAGAAACATCACGAAAAATGAAAATAATGCGACGGACAGATAGACGAACACCTCTGTCCGCACTCTCATCTTTTCAGGCAGTTTGCCGACAAAATAGTCAATGCCCAGGTGATCCCGGTAATTCAGCGCGACCGCCGCGCCGAGCAGTCCCACCCAGATCATCAGATTGGTCGCCAGCTCTTCGGTCCAATTGCTGGGATTTTTGAGGATAAAACGGGTGATCACCTGCCAGGTCACGTCGATGGTGAGCACCAGCATCGAAGCGGCCACCAATGTCTCCAAAAAGCGGTCCAGTGCCTTTTTAACCGGCGTCCAGATCATTGCACCTCCTGAATTCTTTTGACCAATTCGCCGATCTCGGTGCCTTCAATGGCGTCGTACATCTGCTGCGTCCGTTCTTTGAACGGCGCTTTATCCGGATGATAGACCTGCAGACCTTTGGATTGCATCTCCTCCATGGACAGGCGCACGAATTCCGCCCACAACTGACGCTGATAGACGACCGATTCGTCGGCAGCTCTCTGCAGTATGGTTTGATGATCAGGGGTCAGCTCCTCCCACTGCAAGGTGCTGATCAACAGCACATCCGGCACCATGGTGTGCTCATCCAGACTATAGTGCTTGGCGACCTCATAGTGAAGAGAAGTGTACAAGCTGGGCTCATTGTTCTCGGCGCCATCGACAACTCCCTGCTGTAGCGCTGTATAGAGCTCGCCCCATGAAATCGGCGTGGCAGAACCGCCAAGCGCCCGCACCAAATCAACTGCCATCGGACTCTGCTGGGTGCGGATTTTCAGCCCTTTCAAGTCATCCGGATGCAGCACAGGCGCCTTGACCGTATAAAAGCTGCGCGCACCCGCATCGTAATAGCACAATCCGCGCAATCCTTTTGGCGCACACGCCACCAGCAGTTCTTTGCCGATAGCGCTGTTGAGAACCGCCCATTTATGATCACCATCGCGAAACAGGAACGGCAGCGCAAAGACTTGAATTTTCGGCACAAAGCTTTCCAAGGGGCTGCTCGACACCTTTGTCATGGAGAGGATGCCCATCTGCAATTGCTCGATGCACTCTTTTTCAGTGCCCAATTGCTCGCTGGGATAGACATCTATCTTGATCGAGCCTTCGGAGTAGAGAGATGCCCGATCCGCCAAATACTCCATGGCTTTGTGCACCGGATGATCGATGTTGAGCCCATGCGCAATCTTGAGCCTGCGAACAGGATGGTGCTCTGCTGCGCAGCTGAGCATCAGCACCAGTGCGACAAGACCCGGGAAAATTTTGCGCATGTTCTCCTCCGCTTTCCTGTTCAGGATTTTGAAAATTTAATATAAAAATTGCCCGAACAAGAATCAATTTATATCTGACATTTATTAAGAATTGAAAACGATGCGAGGTAAAAGAAGAAGTGGCCGGTGTCGCCATCGGCCACCTGGAATGAGTCTTGTCAACTGATAATGATGGCTTCGGAAGGGCAAGAATCTACGGCTTCCTGTGCACAGTCTTCCAAATCAACGGGGACATCGGCTTGAATGACAACAGCGACATCATCGCCCATCTTGAAAATATCAGGGCATGTATCAACGCATAACTCGCAAGCGGTGCACAGCTCAGCATCAATTCTGACTCTCATTGACAGATCCTCCTACTCTACTCTAGCGGACAGAAAAATTAAATTGT
>RQOI01000498.1 GCA_003854995.1 Candidatus Zhuqueibacterota bacterium | reverse complement strand
GTGTTGACATTCCTGGCGCCGGACTTTAGTCTGACGGGCAAGATCGTCTACGCCTATATCACCTACACGGCGATGACCATGATCTATACAGCGATCAACGTGCCCTATGCAGCGCTCATGGGCGTCATCACGCCCAATGCTATGGAGCGAACCGTGATCTCGTCTTACCGCTTTGTCGGCGTTTTCACCGCCCTCTTCATTGTGCAGGCGGCATTCCTCAGCATCGTCAATACCTACTTTGCCGACAATGAAGCGCTTGGTTATCGCACTGTCATGATCGGCGTCTCGGCTCTGTCGGTCATTTTGTTTTTCATCACCTTTTTAACCACAAAAGAGAGGGTGGCGCCGCCGAAAGAGCAAAAGACGGTCCTTCGCCGAGATCTTGCCGAGCTGTTCAAAAACAAGCCGTGGCTTTTCGTTGCCGGCGCAACGGTTTTTCAGCTGGTGCTCATCTCCATGCGCAACGCCGCGATCATGTATTATTTCAAGTATTACATTGGCCGAGAAAATCTTGCACTTTTCGGCAAAGAAATACCCTGGTCCGGCGTCTCCGCCTTTATGCTGTTCGGCACTGTGTTGACCATTTTGGGCGCCATCAGCACAAAGTGGTTCACGACGTTCTTGAATAAAGGTCGCGCCTATGTTCTCTTTATGTTCCTGACAGCAATCTTTGTCGCCGCGGTCATTTTTATCAAACCCGATCAAATTGAACTCTTGTTTTTATTTCAGGCGCTCGCATCGTTCTCCATGGGGCCGCTCTCTGTATTGCAATGGTCCATCTATACCGATACCGCTGATTATGGCGAATGGAAGTTCTCGCATCGCGCCACCGGTCTGCTCATGGCAGCGTCGCTCTTTGCGCTCAAGCTGGGGCTGGCTCTCGGCAGCGCGATTCTCGGCTGGCTCATGAACGCCTATGGCTTTGTGGCAAACGTGGCGCAGTCCGAATTGTCTCTCACCGGCATCCGCATGGTGATGAGCGTCTATCCGGCCATCGCCGCTATCTGTGCGATCGTCATCATGATCTTCTATCCGCTGACCAATAAAAAGATGGAAGAAATAGAAATTGATCTCAGTGCCAGACGGGAGACAGAAAAATGAGCGTGCAGGAGATCATCGTATGACAATAGCTGCCAAAGATATTCAAAAGGCGCTCTTGCCGGAAAAAGCGGTCCTTTCTTTTCGCAAGAAAAAGATAGAGCTCGACGTCTATCAGGGGACGCAAAAGGAACTGGCCATTGACATCACAAAGCTGCGCGCCAAAACCGGCATGATCACGCTCGATCCGGGTTATGGCAACACCGGCAGTGCCATGTCAGACATCACATTTGTCAACGGCGAAAAGGGCATCCTCAAATTCAGGGGCTACCGGGTGGAGGAGCTGGCCGAGCACTCGAGATTTGTCGAGGTCGCCTATCTCATCCTCTTCGGCAAACTGCCGAACAGGGACGAGTATCAAAAGTTCTCTCACCTGCTCGAAGAGCATACGGCGCTGCATTCTTCCCTCGAGCATCATTTCAATGGTTTTCCCGATAATGCGCCGCCCATGGCCATCCTCTCGGCCATGTTGAACGCCACCGCCTGTTACCATCCCGAGCTGCTGGACACCGAGCTCGATGCGCAGAATTTTCTGACCGCTTCGACAAAAATACTCTCCAAAGTTCGGACGATCGCCGCCATGTCGTATCGGCGGTCAAATGGCTTCCCGATCATCTATCCCAATCACCAGCTCAAGTATTGCGCCAATTTTTTGCACATGATGTTTTCGCAACCCTACCGCGAATATGAGGTTGATCCGGTGGTCGAGAGAGCGCTCAATATCTTTTTCCTCGTGCACGCGGATCATGAACAGAACTGCTCCGCCTCCACGGTGCGCATGGTCAGCAGTTCGCGCGCCAATCTCTTCAGCTCAGTGGCTGCGGGCGTCTGCGCCTTGTGGGGTCCCCTGCACGGCGGCGCCAATACAGAGGTCATCAAGATGCTGCAGAGCATTTATAAAGAGAAAAAATCGGCAGATGCGATTATAACGATGGCCAAAGACAAAAAGAGCAAATTTCGGCTCATGGGCTTTGGCCATCGAGTTTACAAAAATTTCGATCCTCGCGCCCGCATCCTGAAAAAACAGGTTGATGAGGTCTACAAGATCCTCAAGATTTCGGATCCGCTGCTGGATATCGCCAAGTCGCTGGAAGAAAAGGCGTTGCAGGACGAGTATTTCATCGAGCGAAAGCTCTATCCGAACGTCGATTTTTACAGCGGCCTTTTGCTCCGCGCGATCGGCATACCGCTGAACATGTTCACGGTCATGTTCGCGATCGGGCGCTGCCCGGGGTGGATGGCGCACTGGAAAGAGCTTTTGGATCATAATCAGCGCATCGTCCGGCCGCGGCAGATATACATGGGGGTGGTCGAGCGAAAGTTCATCCCCATCGAAGAACGAGAATGACAGCGGCGTTGTTGGGCGACGCCGCTTTCAGCAGATGTTGGCGTACATATTGTTTCCCTTGTCATCGCAAACGATTACGGCGGGGAAATTGGCAACCGTGATCTTGCGAATTGCCTCC
Organism: Candidatus Zhuqueibacterota bacterium; assembly: GCA_003854995.1. GTDB lineage: Bacteria > Zhuqueibacterota > Zhuqueibacteria > Residuimicrobiales > Krinioviventaceae > Kriniovivens. The sequence continues at coordinate 1,508 of RQOI01000498.1, read as the reverse complement.
ATGCCCAGATCTTTGAAATCAACGACTTGAATGCTTTTGATGCTGTTCTGGGCCAGCAGAGCGGCGGCGCCGCCGATGGCGCCAAGATAAAAGCCGCCATACTTTTTACAGGCGTCGGTCACAACCTGGCTGCGTTCTCCTTTGGCGATCATGATCCGGCAGCCGCCCACCTGCATGAATTCATCGATATAAGAGTCCATGCGCTGACCGGTGGTCGGACCAAAGCTCCCGGCCGGCAAATGGGGCGGTTTTTTGGCCGGACCGGCGTAATAGACGGGATGATTTGCGATATAGTCCGGCAGATCGCCGGTGCGGCGCAATCGTTGCCGCAGCCTGGCGTGCGCGCTGTCGCGCGCGACGATGAGCGTCCCGGTCAGACTCAGCACTGTTTTGACCGGATATTTTGACAGTTCAGCCAGCACTTGTTCGATCGGTCGATCCAGATTGATCGCAACCGGCGCAGGCATGGTGATCGCTGACAGATATCTGGCCGGATCTCTCTCCAACTGTTCTATGAAGAGGCCATCGCGCGTGATTTTCGCTTTGATATTTCTGTCCGCATTGCAGCTGACACCGATGCCCACCGGACAGCTGGCGGCGTGTCGCGGCAGGCGAATGACCCGAATATCCAGCGCCAGATAGACGCCGCCGAATTGCGCACCGATGTCACTTTTTCGCGCCATGTCGAGCAGCCGCGCTTCCCACTCAAGATCGCGGAATGCTCTACCTGAGGCATCGCCGCTCGTCGGCAGGTCATCGTAATACTTGGCACTGGCGAGTTTGACCGTCTTGAGCGTCTCCTCAGCCGACGTGCCGCCGATGACGACGGCAATGTGATAGGGGGGACAAGCAGCTGTTCCCAGGCTTTTGATCTTTTCGTTCAAGAACGTTGTCAGATTTTCTTGCGTGAGCAGCGATTTGGATTGTTGAAATAAGAATGACCTGTTGGCCGAACCGCCGCCCTTGGCGATGAAAAGGAATTGGTACTCCTCGCCCGGCACCGCATGGAGATTGATTTCTGCCGGAAGGTTTGTATTTGTGTTCTGCTCTTCCAGCATGGACAATGGCGCCAGCTGCGAATAGCGCAGATTGAATTCCTGGTAAACCTTGTAGACGCCCTCGCTCAGCCGGGCGGCGTCGTCCGCGCCCGTCCAGACCTGCTGGCCTTTGCGCCCCTGGATGATGGCCGTGCCGGTATCCTGACACAACGGCAAGACTCGGGCGGCGGAGATGGCGGCATTTTTTAGCAGACTGATGGCGACAAAGCGATCATTGTCCGACGCTTCGGGGTCATCGAGAATGGCTCGCAGCTGCTGGAGATGCGATGGCCGGAGATAAAATGAGATCTCTTTGAATGCCTCATAGGCGATGAGTGTGAGCGCCTCGGGATCAATGGATAAAATATCCTGGCCGCGAAAAGTGTCTGTTTTCACAAAGTCACGACTGAGCAGCCGATAGGGGATCGCATCTTTTTGATGTTGAATGAGAGGCTTGTGAATGTATTTTTT
>RQOI01000497.1 GCA_003854995.1 Candidatus Zhuqueibacterota bacterium | reverse complement strand
CTCACCTGGCTGATGCTGGCCAAGACGCTGGGCGCCATTTTATTCGGCATCCTCAACGCCTTTGTGCCCGCGCTCATCGCGCTCTTTTTCATCGATCTGGCGCATGTGGACTGGCTCACCGTCGTCGTGAGCGTCGTGCTCATCGCCGTCACCTCCACTTTTCTGGGCCTGTTCATCGCCGTGTCGGTCAACGAAGTGTTCGAGGCGCAGACCTTTTCCAACTTTTTCCGCTTTCCCATGGTTTTTTTGTGCGGTCTGTTCTTTCCGATCGAAAAGCTGCCGATGTTCGTACGGCCGCTCTCGTATATTGTCCCATTAACCTACGGGGCCGATCTATTGAAGCAGGGGATTCATCATGAGGGCCATCTGGCGCCGGTCCTGAGTCTGACGGCATTGCTGGGATTTGCCATCATTCTTTTTTTTATCAGCAAAAGGAATATTCAGCGCCGGTGGATTTATTAGTTCGGCACGATCGAGCGATAGCATCATTTTAGAGGTTGCATATTTTTGCTCGTTGGTCTATATTCATTTGGTAAGCAGCATTTTCTTTGGGGTTCATTCAATTGCCATGAAAGGAGGTGAAAAAGACTCTGATTGACCATTATCACTCTAACCAATTTCAACGAGGAGGTTGCTATGAAAATTGTTAGATTTCTATGGCTGATGCTCGTCCTTTATTTCTGTTCCTTTGCCTCTCTGGTCGCCGCAGATTTGGCCAAAGGCGTCAATATCTCCGACTGGTTGAACACTGACGAGTCTGTCCACATTCAAACCACGCGTTGGCAAAAGGTCGATTTTGAAAACATCAAATCGCTCGGTTTCGACCACGTCCGCATCCATATCAATTTCAATATCACGGAGGCAGGGGCGCCTGATTACACGTTGAGCTCAATTCATTACGCCTGTCTGGATAAAGCCATTCAGTGGGCGGAAGAACTGGGCCTCAAGGTGATCATCACCAATACAGAAGGTGAAATTGCCACCGGCACTGCCGATGCGATCAAGGAACGTCTGGAGAAAACCTGGGCCAATGTCGCGTCGCGCTATGCCGGCAAGGGTGATGTCGTGGCCTATGAGGTATTTGCTGCTCCCGGAGAGACCATCACTGCGGACGCATGGAATGGCGTGGCCGCCGCGCTGGTCGCCGCCATTCGCGCGGTGGATGCGACCCATTCGATCATTGTCGGACCGGTCAATAACTATTCTCTCGATGCTTTGTCAGGATTGGCCAAGATCGATGCCGCCAATGTCATCTATGCGTTCGAACTGTATGATCCGCTCACTTTTACGCGCCAGGGCGGCTCCTTCCATGATGTGACCTATAACACGGTCATTGTGCCGTTCCCGTACGAGGCAGGCAAGATGCCGGCGATCGATGCGGAGGACCAGGGTACCGCGGCCGAAGAGGCGTTCAATAACTATGCGACCCAGGGAAACGTCGATTACGTCAAGAGCCGAATTGATGTGGCGGTGCAATACGCGACGGCGAACGGCGTGCTGCTCTATTGCGCCAGCTTTGGCGTGCATATCGGCGATGGCGGCATCAAGGCCAACTTTGACGGCTGGGAT
>RQOI01000075.1 GCA_003854995.1 Candidatus Zhuqueibacterota bacterium | reverse complement strand
TCTTCCACGAGCGTCACATTTTTGATTTCGACGTAACATTTGGCGTCATCTTTTAAGAGCAATAGATCGAGGCGACTGCTGTCGCCGTATTTGACCTCTTTGCGAAAATCGGCATAGCCGCGCAGCTCTGGAATCTGGCCTTTTTTCACGGCGCGAAACACGAGCTTGTTGGGCAGTTGTGTGTTGATGCCGACCCAGGCGCCATTGGTGTGCACGAGCTCCCAGGTGTAGCGATGCTTGAGATTCGGATTATCGCTCATCGACAGGCAGACAGGACTGCCCGGTTCGCTGCACGTTCGCATCGAGCCGGTGTTGGGACAACTGGCCGTGACCACTTTGCCGTTGTCCAGCTTGACAGTCGCCAGGAAGCGTTTGAATCGTTTGATGAGCGTGCCGTGAATGAGAGGGGGATTTTTCATCTTGTGAACTCGTTATAAGAATGTACCTCGTTTTGTTTTCTTTTTCGCTCCCGGGCATGATTGTGCTGCGGGTAGCCGATCGCCAGCATGGCGACGGCGCGGTGGGAGGCTGGTGCGCGCAACGCTTTCTTCGCCCCACGGGGGAGAAACCAGCCGATCCAGCAGGAGGCGAGGCCCAGTTCTTGCGCCTGCAGGACAAAGTGTTCACCGGCAATGCCGATGTCGATGAGGTAATAATGAATGCCGGTCATCTGACTGCCGAGGCGATTCGCCAGGACGTCCAGCTGCGCAAAAATCACCACCAGTACCGGCGCCTTTGCCGCCCAGCGCGTGGCGCCATAGATGCCGCTGAAGGCGTGCCTGGCGAGTCGCTCCTTTGTCGCCGGATCGTCCACGATGCAAAAGCGCCAGGGTTGCACATTTCCCGCCGATGGCGCCAGTCGGGCGGCCTCCACGCACTGGTTCAGTTTTTCGCGTTCCACAGGCTTGTCCTGAAATCGTCGCACGCTCGTGCGGGACTGCACCAGCTTGTAAAACGGGGATGTCTCCAGGATGTTTTCCTCTTTTATCTTTAATCGTACAATGATGTAAGTTAAGGCCTGAGCAGGCCGGAGATCGTCGTAAAAGTATAGCCGCGAGCTCGCATGCTGTCGACGAATGCCGGGATGATGCGATGGGCAGGGTCATTCTGGCGCTGCGTATCCAGGTGCATCAGGATGATGCTGCCGTTCGCACCGCCATTTGAATCGCCAAAGCTGAGCAATTTGCCCAGAATCTCTTCTGATGACCTGTACGATGCGGACGTCGTATCCGCCACCCAATCCATGCTGTCCATGTTCTCGCCGTTGCCGAACGTCCAGCCGATCTGGCGGTAGCCGATCTCCGCCGCCCACGAACGGATCTCCTGATTGTGCTCGCCATAGGGTGCGCGCCAGTAGGACATCAGCTTTTGTCCCGTCATCTTGTTGAACAGCCTGGCGGTCTCTATCAGCTCTTTCTGCAGCTTTTCTCTGGATAGGGTTGGCAGGGTGCTGTGCTCGCGATTCTCTGCAAACGACGTCAGGTGCGGATGACTCCAGGTGTGGTTGCCAATTTCGTGCCCATCGGCGACGATCCGCTTGACGTCGTCCGGATATCGGCGCAAAAAGCCGCCGGTGAGAAACATGGTGCAGGTCAGCTCTTTGTCGCGCAGGATGTCCAGAATCGCTCTGGTCGCGCCATTGCCGGCGCCGCCGTCGAATGTGAGGGCAATCTCTTTGCGATTGATGTTGCCACGACTGACATCGCGCGCCAGGAACGACAGACGGGGAGAGCCATAGCTCGTCTCGATTTTTTGCAGGATTTTCATCCTGCCGCTGCCATCCATGCCCAGCAGGACGATCTCGTTGATGCCATAGCCTATGGAGACGTCCCTGAATTCAAAGCGGCCGTCCTGAGGCAAGGTCGCGGCGACCAGTTTGCCGTTCACCTTGAGGCTGATGATGATGCTGTCAGCGGCTTCGCCGACGAGCGTGATCTGACCCGCGAGCACCATGGCGTCCGGTTGCTGCGAAAGGGCGCCGCGTATATCGCTCTCATAGACCGGTTGAATCGTCTCCCTGGCTATTTTCGCAACCTGATCTCGACGGATGTCCAGATAGACGTTGCGCAAAGAGACAGCCAGGCCGGCGATGATGAGGAGAAAGAGCAGCAGGCCGCAGAACCCATTCCAGCCGAGGTGTCGGCGGGCGCCGGTTTTCCCCTTGCCCCGGCGCGCGGTGCGCATCTCTCTGAACGCAGAGCGCAGCGAGGCGAACAGACAGGCGCGCGAACAAAAGGATCGATCGAAGAACGAGATGACGCATTCCGAACAGATGTATTTTTTGCAATAATGACATCGTTTTGTTGTTTTAACAAGAGGATGGTTGTCGCAAAAATGATCCATACGCGGACTGTCTGCTGAATTGAATAATTGGCTTTTCTTTTGACCAAAAAGTTACTAAAATAGTGCAGAAAAGCAAGCGAAAAACCACGGAGGAGAACGATGCGCATTCGGCATGCGGCGTGGGCGGATCAGTTTTATCCAGGAACGCCCGAGGAGCTGCGGGCGACCATCAGCAGCTATCTGCAGGTGGAAAAGCATGCGTTTGCTGCTCGCATCATCGGCATCATCTCGCCGCACGCGGGATATGCTTACTCTGGTCGCACCGCAGCCGTCGCCTACAGACAGATCGAGGGTGAATCGTACGAGACGGTCGTGCTGCTGGCCCCGAGTCATGGCGCTTATATTGAAGGCGTTTCCGCTTATCACGGCGATTATTATGAGACCCCTCTCGGCGACGTGCCGGTCGATGTGGCAGCAGTGCAGCGGCTGGCAGCGGCCGCCGGCAATGTTCACGTCGGCCAAAAGGGGCACGAATCACAGACAGATCGGGCGGAGCATTCGCTTGAAGTGCAGTTGCCCTTTCTGCAGATCGTGCTGGATGATTTCAGCATTGTGCCGCTGGTCTTTCACGATTACAGCTGGGATAACTGTCAGCGACTGGGTGATGCCATTGCCTCGACCTTTGCGGCAGCGACCACTCTGCTGGTGGCGAGCTCTGACCTGTATCATGGCCAGTCCTATGAGGAGTGCCGACGCATGGATGAAGCGACGCTGGCGAGCGTCGAAAACGACAGCCCCGAGCAGTTCTGCCGCAATGCCGCCCGGCAAGCGGTGATGGCCTGCGGCGCCGGGCCGATCACGGTTCTCAAACGGGTCGCTGAAGAGTGGGGCGCCTCGCAGCCGCGCGTCCTGGCGCGCACCAACTCGGCCGATGTGACCGGCGTGCAGAGAGGGTATGTCGTGGGCTATGCGGCAGCGGTTTCTGTCATGCTGAAGTGAGCGCTGGATGGTGGATTATCATGTGCACAGTTATCTGTGTCGGCACGGCGAGGGGGAGATTGAGCAATACATCGAGTCGGCCATTGCGCGCGGCTTGACCGAGATCGGCTTTGCCGAGCACATTCCCATCCCTGACCTGGATGATCCGACCGGTCGGATGCCGATCGAGAGCTGGGATATCTATGTCAGAGATGTCTTGGATGCTCAACGTCGCTATCGCGATATCACCGTTCGTTTTGGCATTGAAGCGGACTATCTGCCGGCGCACATGGCCTGGATTGCGGAGTTTCTCGCCGCTTATCCGTTTGACTATGTCATCGGCTCGGTCCATTTTGTCAATGACTGGGATTTTTCCAATCCGGCTTTTCGTCACCGACTGGATGAAGCGGGCGTCGATGCGCTGTACATCGCTTATTACAGATTGATCGCCGAGGCAGCGGCAACCGGTCTATACGACATCATCGGACATCTGGATTTGCCGAAGAAATTATGCGTGCAACCGACGATTGATCTGTCGGATCCCATTGGCCATGCGCTCGAGGCGATTCGCCAGCATGATCTCGCTCTGGATGTGAACACATCGGGCTTGCGCAAGGAAGCCGGCGAGATCTATCCGAATGGGGGAATCTTGCGCCGGGCTTTTTTGTCAGGTATTCCCATTGCTCTCGGCTCGGATGCGCACAAGCCGGCCGAGGTGGCCGCCCGGTTTGCTGAGGCCATCACTCTTGTCAAAACTATTGGCTATGCGCAGTGCTGCGTCTACGACGACAGAAGACGATCTTTAATTGAATTGTGAGATATGAATATCTACCAGATTCGCGATCGGCGATCGCTCGAACGAATCGAAGCCGATCTGCTCTCTCCCTTTGCCGCGAAAAGCGCGGATGGCGGCGCCACTCGCTTGTCGCCTGAGGAGGAACATCCCTACAGGACCTCCTTTCAGCGCGACCGCGACCGCATCATCCACTCGCGCGCCTTCCGCCGCCTCAAGCACAAGCGACAGGTTTTTCTCATCACCTATGGCGATCACTATCGCACGCGCTTGACGCACACGGTCGAGGTGTCGCAGCTGTCCCGCACCATGGCCAAGGCCCTGGGCTTGAACGAGGATCTGGCTGAGGCCATTGGCCTGGGCCACGATCTCGGACACACGCCGTTCGGGCATATCGGTGAAGTGGCGCTCGATCGAATCCTGCAGGGAAAAGATACTCTGGAAGGAACCGTGGACATTGGCGATGTCGGCGGATTCAAGCATAACTATCAGAGCGTTCGCATCGTCGATTTGAACGAAAAGAAATACGATTTTGACGGCTTAAACCTGAGCGCAGCAGTGCGCGAAGGCATCCTCAAGCACACGAGCCTGCGCCGCGGCCAAATCAACTTTCCCGATTTTCGCACGGATGGATTGTTCTACGACCTGGATCATGCCACGACCCTGGAGGGACAAATTGTCGCGATTTGCGATGAGATCGCCCAGCGCACTCACGATCTCGAAGACGGCATCCGCGCCGGCTATGTGACGCTCGCCCAGGTTCGGCGCCTGCCGATCATCCGACTGGTGGAGCAGACCTGCGACATTGAGGTCGGGCGCCTCGATGACGACTTTGTCTATCGAAACCGGCTGGTGCGCAAGCTGGTCAATTTTTTGGTCACCGATGTCCTGCAGCAGACGATCCGCACCATGAAAGCCTTCTATGCTCAGGCAAAGCGCTATTCCCATTTTGACGCGCGACTGGTTTGGTTCAGCGATGCCATTGATCCGCTGCAGGAAGAGCTCGACCGTTTCATCATGGCTGAGATCATCGCCAGGGCGGCGGAGAAACGCAGCGACGACGCGGCGATGGCGACGATCCGCAGCCTTTTTCGACACTACTATACGTACCCCAATCTGCTGCCCGTCTATCGACTGGAGAAATGCACCACATCTGCGCAGCGGCGCGTGATTTACAGCGGCGAACACGACCATCCGGAGATGAAAGCGGCGCTGACGCAGAATCCTCTCTTTCCGCGCGCGATCAGCGATTATGTCGCCGGCATGACCGACCATTTTGCCGAACGGGCGATGGTCGAGTTGTCTCACCTGTCCCCGACAGAGCTGGCACAGCAGCGGGCGGACATTGAAACGGTGGGGCTCTGATGGAATTTTTGCACCTCAAGGGTGTCAGTTATAAATACAGCGGCATCGGTGCGTCGCCGCAGCCGGTGCTGCGCGATATCACCCTCTCTCTCGGCCAGAACGAGTGCGTCGCCATTGTCGGACACAGCGGCTCCGGCAAGACCACGCTCATCCAGCATTTCACCGGATTGCTCAAACCGATCTCCGGGCAGATCTTTTTCAATGACGCGAATATCTGGGCGAAATCGTTTCGCAAAAGCCTGTTACGCCGCAAGATCGGCCTGGTCTTTCAATTTCCGGAGACGCAGCTCTTTGAAGAGACGGTCGGCAAGGACATCGCTTTTGGCCCGCGTAATCTGGGACTTGCTGAAGACGATATCGCCCAGCGAGTAGAGTCGGCGATGCTGGCGTTGGAGCTCGATCCGCACCGCTTTCGCGATCGGTCGCCCTTTCATCTCAGCGAAGGCGAAAAACGCCGCGTCGCCATAGCCGGCGTGCTGGCCATGCAGCCGGATATGATCGTCTTTGATGAGCCAACCGCCGGCCTCGATCCGAAGAGTGTGGGGCGGTTCATCGCCACTGTCCGGCGATTGATTGATGGCGGCAAAGCGGTCGTCCTGGTGACGCACAACATGGATTTCGTCGCTGAGGTCGCTGATCGCGTCATCGCCTTGCGTGCCGGACAGCTGGTTTTTGACGGACATCCCGGGGACCTCTTTACGAATAGAGAGCGCCTCCGCGACATCGGACTGGAGCGGCCGGCAATAATGGATGCCCTGGAATCCACCTCCGGCCGGGGTGACTCCTGGCAGGGCGTCTATTCCTTTCGCGAATTCGAATCCAGAGTTAAAAAAATTGCGCATTCTGGCGATTTATAAAGTATTGTAATGCGTCTATTATTTTTGTATATTGTCAATTGCAAAATTGTAATTGGTAATCTTTGAGGTCTATTGGCATCATGACAGGTCACATCGGAGATCCTCTCGTCGATATCAACGAAGAGGATGTTGATATCCTCAGCTTGACGACACCGGAATACGGCAGTTTTTCCGGATTTGAGCTCTATTATCCCAAGCTGAGCCGCAATGCTGAGATACGCAATGTCTATCAGCTCATCAATAAAATTGCCAAGAGCAGTGCGTCTGTTCTCATTCAGGGTGAGACCGGCACTGGAAAAGAATTGATCGCCGGCGCCATTCAGGCACACAGTTTGCGGGCAGAAAAACCGTACGTAGCAGTCAACTGCGCCGCCCTGCATGAACAGCTGCTGGAGAGCGAACTGTTCGGACACGAAAAGGGCGCGTTCACGGGCGCCGTGGCGCGACATTCGGGCAAGTTTGAGCAGGCCGATGGCGGCACCATGTTTCTCGATGAAATTGGCGATATGCATCCTTCGACGCAGGCCAAAATTCTGCGCGTGCTGCAGGAGCAGACCTTCACGCGGGTTGGTGGCAACAAGAGCATACAGGTTGACGTACGAATTATCACTGCCACGAATAAGGATTTGTGGGACGAGATGGAGAAGAACAACTTTCGCGCCGATTTGTATTATCGCCTCAACGTTGTCTCCATTCATCTGCCCCCGTTGCGGGAGCGTCAGGAGGACATTCCTCTCCTGGCCGAATATTTTCGGCGAAAATTTTCCGCCGAGGTGAAAAAGGATGTCGGACCTTTCAGCAAAGAGGCGCTGAACGTTTTTCTGCAGCATTCGTGGCCAGGCAACATCCGAGAATTGCGTAATATTGTCGAAAGGGCCGTTTTGATCGCCGGCGAAGGCCAGGTGATCGGGACCAGCGCATTGTCGATGTCAGGGAAAGACTATTTTGCCGCCGGTGGACATGAACGACGCACCAGCGAGCGCGAGGGCACCAGTTTTCGTACGTTGAATTTGCAGGAAATTGAACAGGAAGCGATCATCGCCGCCCTGAGCCGCACCAAGTGGGTGCAAAAGGAAGCGGCAGAACTGCTGGGAATTTCACCGCGCGCCTTGAATTACAAAATATCCCAACACAATATAACGCATGAAGGGTGGAGAAAACACAGTTAACCGGAATGATGCAGATGAGGACGATTGGATGCGTTACATTTTTGTCTTGCTCGCTTTTATGGCCGCTCCCTGTTTTTCGCGCGCTATCACCTTGCGCTGGAATCCCGTCGATGATGACATCCTGAACTATCGCCTCTATTGGGGGCCAACATCGCGCACCTATACGGATTGGCGCGACGTCGGTGATCGCACCGAGTACAC
>RQOI01000496.1 GCA_003854995.1 Candidatus Zhuqueibacterota bacterium | reverse complement strand
GTGAAGAGTGATGCGAAAAATGACGCTGACATTTTTTTTAGCACTCGCCCCTTTTTGGCTCTCAGGGCAACAACGAGATCTGAATTCGGATCTCTCGGGCGGCATCCCGCGCGACGAGGTGCCTTTGGCCGTGGTCTGGGGACTATCCCTGTACGGCGGCGTGACCAGCCCCTTTGCGCCTGATCCATTTGTTGACTTTTGGCAGCCGAGCGTCAACATTGCTGTTGATGCGGATATTCTGCTTCGAAATGATGCGATCCTCGGCTTCACTGTCGGGCATACGAGCCTGAAATTCGATCAGGCAAAATTTTGGCGATTACGCGGCGTCGACTCGGATGCGAAACTGGGCAGTGATTTCAATATACCGATCACCACTGTCCTGCTCTCTTTCCGCGGTATTGAAAATTACATGCTGTACAAATTCAGCGCTGCTTATGAGGTGGGCGGAGGGATCTATAGCTTGAAAAACACCGAGATCGACGTCACCTATCTCGATCCGTACGGTTCCTATACCATCTCAGAGGCTGAGCGCATCGACTTCGGCCTGTTCGCCGGCCTGGGTGTGAAAGTCCTGATCACCGACACCCTCCAATTGACGGTCAAGGGACGGTTTCATCACGTCTTCAAACCATCACAGTATCACCAGTTTTACGACCTGGTGGTGGGATTCACCCTTCTCTAGAACCAGCCGAGATCATCAAGTTCCTCGATGCTGTCCCGCAGCTCGTCATGAATGTCCTCGAGATGGTCCAGCATCTTTTCCAGCTTGTCCGCTTTAATTTCCAGTTTCTCGGCTTTTTTTTCCACTTTCTCGGCCGCCTCTTCCATCTCTTTTTCAAAATCTTTCGTGGTATAACCCGGCAGCAGAATCTTGAACACGCCAGTGGCCGCCTTTATGCCGAGCTCTGCCCCGCGAACGCCAATCTTGACACCCTCCTCGCCAAGCTTTTCGGCGCTCTCGAATGCGGCGTTCGCCAACTCATAATACTCGACGAGCAGCTCCTTCTCTTTTTTAGAGGTGCGGATCTTGTCGTCATCGATGAAGAGATCACCTTCCGGAGAGATCGTCACTTTGCCGGCAAACTCTTCATTTTCAATGACGACGTCATCATGCCGGCGACTCAGGTAGACATCCTCATTCACCTCGATTTTAGGTCGCATTCCCGGCCCGTCCAATTTGATGTTTCGACCATTATCATCCGCCGACAGGCCACAAGCCGAGAGGACGAAAATCGCCAGGAAAAGTAATTTTACTTTCATTGCGCTCTCCTCTTTTAGCTTCAGTTACGTTGGCGCAAGAGAATGGTTTCAATCGTCGATCGAGATT
>RQOI01000495.1 GCA_003854995.1 Candidatus Zhuqueibacterota bacterium | reverse complement strand
CAGGTCGCGCAGCTTAATGCCGGTCGGGTCGCCGTTGATCTCCGACGGCAGTTCAAAGATAATCTTGGTCGGATCGGTATCGGGATCGTCGAGATAGTCTTTTTCATTTCCCTGATACTCGACATCGACCCAGGAGACGAAATTCGGCTTGCTGCGAAAACTGCCGTTGGTCTTGACGATGTGCGGCGGTGTGGCCGTTGGACCGCTGAACTTGACATTGAAACGGCCAGCCAGAGCGATGTCATTATCGACAAATCCAGTTGTCAGGTAGAACAGCTCTTTGCAGGTGATGTCGTTGGTGACGATGCGGACGCCACGGTTGACATTGGCTGGATCGCTGGTATTCTTCACCTCAAAGCTACCGAAGACACCCGTGCCGCTGACTCGCTGCAGGTTATTGCCATTCATGGCGATGCGGCCACCGGTGTCGATGCCGTTCTTGAAGCTGGTGAAGCCGCTGGTATTGATGAAATTACCGTTGCCGATCGGAGCAATCTCATTGCCGATGGACAGGATGCAATTATCAACCATGACGAGTCCACGCGTGAATGTGACATCATCGAGAACGCGCAGATGGCCGTTGGTGAAAATGACGGCCGGAGTTGCCTTGTTGTTATTGACTTCCATCGTGCCGTGCCAGATCGAACCGGGTTTGTTACCATTGATGGTCTGCTCGAGCGTTGATCCTAACGGTTGAACAAGTAGATGAACTGGCGCCGGGCCATCATCGACGGATGAAAAGTCAACATTTTGCCCATTCAGACCAAAGCGATATTTGCTGCCAGCGAGTCGCAGCTGGCGATCGGTGAATGTGGCGCCGACAATCTGATGCCAGGTGCCTTTGAAAAAGTCACCTGTGCCTTTAATGACGACATGATCACCATCGGAATCAGAATCAGCAAATTTGATCGTGCCACCATTGAGCACAACATTGCCAAAATTGACGACGCCGACGGTGCCGTTTGCATGACTAAAAAAGATGACGCCGCTGTTAGCAATGACGCTGCCCAGCTCGTCAAAATTGATGTTGCCGCCTTTCTTGAGCTCCACTGTTGCGCCGGCAATCGTTCCGGTGCTGTTGTTGACAATACCGCCGATCGGTTTGCCGTCGCCGGCTGCCTCCAAGGTCACTGTCGTTGTACCATTGACCGTCAAAATGTCAATCTTACCGCCTGTGTCGATCCTTAGATTGCCGGAGGTGTTGGTGGTGATGTTCGGCAGATCTCTGCCAGTACGATCGAGGATGACATTATGGCCGTTGAGCTCAAACACTAACTCACCGTTTATGATATCGCTGTTATTATCATGGGCGATATCCTGCGCGCTGACCAAAGTGAGTGTATGGCTTTCGAGATCGAATATAGCGCCGCTGTCCACCAGATCCATCATGCCGTGCATGGTCTTGTCTTCGTTCAAATGCAGATGGGTTGTGGCGAGCGTCGTTGGATTGTCAGCCGTGAAGAGATTGTTGATGACATCCGTGCGCGCCGTCGGCGGCATCTCCAGACCGGTCGTCACATGATCGCCGGTATTGTACAGGTAATTCACCTTTGCGCCGGGAGCGAAGGCCAGCTGCCCGGAGGCGATGCTGCCCAGCGTCCGCGT
>RQOI01000074.1 GCA_003854995.1 Candidatus Zhuqueibacterota bacterium | reverse complement strand
TGTGGAACTCGGCGTTCTCGGTGGTTATATTATTTATCTTCTATGTTACACTTTTGTCAACGTGGCTACCCGTAACTGACCTTTTACCATTTTTCAATGCTGTCCCTACAGTTGAAACAAAGAACCTCGATTTTCTCTGCGCTTTTCGGCGTGCTCGGCGGTTATATTATTGCGCCTATTCTTTTTCACCGGAAAAAAGCCGCAGCCATTCCTCGACTTCTTTGGGCGTCATTTTCACGTCGTATTTGTCCGATAACTCTGATTTCTGATGATCTTGCGCCATCTCTTCTGCCAGTGCTTCCACAGACATGATCGCGCAGCCATGGTGCGCGCAAGACTCTGCCAGCGGTTTGTCCGAGGTGACGACGGTGATCGTGCCGGGTGATTTTGATTTTCTGACAAAATCGATGATCAGCGGGTCGGCTTTTGCCGGCGCATTGGAAAATTGCACGACAATGCCTGCTGGCCGGGGCGTCGTGGCAACGCCCTTGACATCCTGGCCGTCAAATACGATATGGATGCGCATCTTTTTCTGGCCCAGATAGGCGATCATCTGATGGATCAATCTTTCGCGCGCCTCCCACAGGGCATGCTCTTGCGAACGATCGATCCGCCACAAACGCAGGATGTAATTGTAGCCGTCAATGATGTAAATGGGATGATCCATAACATCCTCTCTTTTTATTCCGGATCGACCTTGGCACTCATTTCTGCATATGTCAGCCTGGTTCAACGTCGCGATGGCGAAATAGGGGCGCTTTTCACCCCGCACAGTCATGCGGATGAGGCGGCCTTGTTCGATCAGGCTGTCGAGGGTTTTGTCAATCTCTGCCGGCTGCCAGCCAAACAGCCGCGCCATCGCTGCGGGCTCGGATACCCAGACAGTGTGAAAATAGCGAGTCACTATTTTTTCGCGCGCCGCGTCTTCTGTTAGATGCTTCGCCGCGGCTATTTCATCGGCAAATCGCCTCTCCAGGAGGTCCCATAAGAATGTGAAGGGATCGTAAAACTCGGCTATCTTGACAATGTACAGTTTGCTCTGCAGCTCCGCCATCGCCCGGTCAAAAGCGGCGCGTTTATGTGGATGGGCCATCGCGCTCGCCAGTTTCAAATCCGACGTGACCAGCGGTGATCGCTCCGTCAATGCGTCCATGATGCGTCTGGCGTCCTGGCTCAGCCGGCCGCGCATGTAATCGACGATATAATCGTGGCCGTCTTTTTGCTTTCGCAGCCGATAGAAGGACGGGAAAAAGTCAAGCGAAATAAAAGTCGGTCTCTTTTTCAGCGCCTTGCCATAATAGGCTTTCTTTTGCGCTGCCAGGGCATCTTTGGCGTCCCACACCAGGCCGATGTACGGATCGTGCTGCACATGCACCGGATAGTCAGGATCGCGTTCACCCGCCGCCGCATGCCACATACAGGGCAGCTCGGATTTTTGCATTTTAAAGGCGAAACAAAAACCAGTTTCATTGACGAAATGTTCTGCATCGTCAATGTCTTTTAATTGCAGCTCACGCGTGCGATGAAAGGTCTGGTCGCGCAAATTCTCAATCTCATCCCAGCCGAGCGTCATGCCCGTTCTCTCATTTTGCGGTGAAAAATCATAAAAAAACGTTTTCTATCGGCGCTTTTCCGCTTATATTCAAAGTACGAAATGGTTCGTTTTTATTAAAGATGATTTTTGTCTGGTACGCTCATGGTCATCATTGTTCCTCATCTCACCTTTCGCCCGCAAATGGCTGGAGGTCATCCATGAAACTATTGACAGTTCTGCTTGTGTTAATTTTTGCGTGTTCTGCTGAAATCGATCCGCAGAGACTGGTACTTGCCGATGCGATCGAAAAGACGCTGGTCGAGGAGATCTTGTCCGCCTGGTATCCGCGCGTGGTCGATGCGGAGTATGGCGGCTTTCTATCGCAACTCGACTATCAATGGCAGCCGGGCGGCAACCAGGA
>RQOI01000494.1 GCA_003854995.1 Candidatus Zhuqueibacterota bacterium | reverse complement strand
TGGGATTGATATCCCGCAAATCGAGCATGGGGATGGTCGCCAACGCGGTCGGGTCGTCTTCGCGCTGCTGATAGTCGAGCAGTTCGCGCGTCTCCTCGACCAGTCTGCCTATTTCTTCCGGCGATAAGGAAGCCTTGAATGCCCCCAGCTCCTGGCTCACCTCGTCGTTGAGCAGCGCCTCCAGTCCCGGTTTGGGCTTCATGGTCAGCAAGAGCGCGTGCTGGTTGTCGAGAAGATAGTCCTGGATCACTTTTTCCAGATAGCCCTCTTGCATCTCTTTTTTGATGGCTGCCAGCGGTTTTTCCCATTCCAGGCTGAGGAACGGATCGTCGGCAAAAAACCAGCCGTTCAGAGCTCTGAAATTATAGGTCAATCCCTTTTGCGCATCATCGCCTTCCCGCAGGCGAAATTCCAGGCGATTCAAAGTGCCCTCGGCCGCCTGCTTGTCAAGGCCATCGCTGACGAGCTGGGTCAGCGTCTCTCTGATGACGCCGAGAAATCGATCGCTCTCATGCGGATTGGCGTTTTGCACGTAAATCTGAAACACGTTCTGCTGCATTGGATCGACCATTGCGCGCACATCTTTGCCGATCCCCTGTTTTTGCAGCGCGATGCGGACGGGACCGGATTCCTGATTGACCAGGACGTCGGCTAAAATATCGAGGGCAGTGGTCAGCTTTTGTTCGATGTTCGTGCCGCAGACGTAACTGACCGCCAGATAGGTTTGCTCGACGGTGTCGGCTTCAGCGGCGACCGGGTAAAAGGCGGTTGCCTTTTTCATCGCTGCAAAGGGCTGCTGCAGCGGCAAGCTGACCTTCGCATCAGACCTCTGGTAGGAGGAGAGGTATTCCCGGTCGATGAATTCCAGCTCTGCACTCAGGTCGGCGTCGCCGTAGAGAAAGATATAGCTGTTGGAAGGATGATAATACTTGCGATGGTAGTCTAAAAATGCTTCCAGGGAGAGCGACGGAATCGCCTTTGGATAACCTCCTGATGAGAATCTGTAGGCATTGTCCGGAAAGAGATGTCTGCCGACCTGGTATTCCAGTTCGCGCACCGGATTGGAATAGGCGCCTTTCATCTCGTTATAGACCACGCCTTTGTAGACGATCGGCGCCTCGGCGTCGGTCAGTTCATGATGCCAGCCCTCCTGCTTGAGGATGCGCGGATCGTCATAGATGAGCGGATTGAAAACCGCGTCCAGATAGACGTGCATGAGATTGAAATAGTCCTTGTCGTTCATGCTGGCCACCGGGTAGATGGTGATGTCGCTGCCGGTCATGGCGTTGAGAAAGGTGTTCAGCGATCCCTTGGCGAGCACATCGAACGGGCTTTTCACCGGAAAGTTTTTCGAGCCATTGAGCACGCTATGCTCCATGATGTGCGGCGTGCCCGCATCCGACTCTGGCACTGTCTTGAAGGCGATGCTGAACGTCTTGTTGTCATCATCGGCGGCAATTTTCAGCAGGCGCGCGCCGCTCTGGGTGTGCTCGAAGAGAAGACAGGTGGCATTGACCTCTTGCACGAATTTTTTTTCTTTGAGCTCAAAACCAAAATAGGATTGGCCTTTTTCGAAATCGGCATAGACCGTCATAGCAATTGTGAGAATGAGAAAAATCGCTATACGAAGAGAATTG
>RQOI01000493.1 GCA_003854995.1 Candidatus Zhuqueibacterota bacterium | reverse complement strand
TTTGCTGGAGCGAAGAGAGATCGATGGAGCCATCGTCACCACCATAGATCGCGACAATCCTTTCCGCGCCAAAGCCATTGTCGCCCGTACGGCTGAAGAAATACTCGCCGCCCGACAATCCAAATACATTGTTTGCCCGGTCAATGACGCGCTGAAACTCATTCGGAAAGAGAAGGGCCGTTTCGCCTATGTGGGATTGCCCTGTCAGATTCAGGGCTTGCGCAAATGGATGATGCGCAAGAGCAGTATGCGCGATCGAATTCCCTATGCCATTGGTCTCTTCTGCATCACCACTCTGGAGACGACCGTCATCGACGAACTCTATGCCTTCAGAGGCGACCGGCGCAAAAGGCTGCAGGATTTTCGCTTTCGCGAAGGCGTCTGGCCCGGCAGCATCTGCGCGATCTATCAGGACGGCAGTCAACAGAAACTACATCAATCCAATTTCAAAGACGGCGCGATCAATTACCTGACCCAGCTCTATTCGCCCTATCGTTGCCGATTGTGCACCGACGGCGCAGCCGAGTTCGCCGATCTGTCCGTCGGGGACGCCTGGATGCGCAAAAAGGATAAAAGCTATCGCTACCCGGCCATGTCAACGGTCGTGGTCAGAACGGCGGCCGGGCAAGAGCTGTTCGATGCCGCTCAGCGTGACGATCGCATCAAGGCCTATCCGCTCGACCACGCGGCGCTCTACAGCACCTTTCGATCTCTCGAAAAGACCAAGAAAAAGAATGCGCGACTGCGAGCGCTGCGCCTCAAACGACGCGGAAAGCCGACGCCCCTCTATGACGAGCCGATGCTGCCGGTCGGCTGGCGCGATAGATTCGCCGAGCGGCAGAGTGCGATCTATCAGCGTCTTGGCGCGCACAAGGCGATTCGCCGGCCTCTCGTGCGACTGCTGCTGTCAAAATCGATGATCCCGATGATCGCCATTCGCAAAAAGATGAAAGAGCTCCGCGCCAAAGCAGCCGGATGATACTCGCTCTTTTTCCTTCTTCATACGCTACCTATCTCAAAGAGCCCTCCAGTCCGGCCGTGTTCATAGAAATTATCTGGCAAGAAAAATGAATCGAAAGTTGCGGCTAAATGTCGCGTCGGTCTCTTCCTGACAACAAATATTCAGCATTGGTTTATTTTCATCAACATTGAATAGATCGAAATGACATATGACTTTGTGTTCTCGGCGAACTCGGTGTTTTGCTTTTACCCACTCGATTTCTTATAGAGCCGTCATCATTTTGTTTTTTGTTCGTCCTTTGTTTTATTATATTGGCGTGGGGAGA
>RQOI01000073.1 GCA_003854995.1 Candidatus Zhuqueibacterota bacterium | reverse complement strand
GAAGCGCAGATCGATGGCGAATGGCAAGAGATCGCTGCGGCGACGACGATCGGCTACAAGCGATTGCTGCGCACGGGGCCGATCACCACGGCGCAAATCCGAATCAAGATAATCGAGGCGAACAATACACCGGCGATTTCAAATCTCGGCGTTTATAAAGCATCGTCGATGGAATGAGGAGAGAAATATGAAAAAGCCGAACAGCTATTGTCGGCAAGAGGCTCTTCAGAGGACAAAATCAGTGCGAACGCTGCCATGCCGGGCAGCGTCAGTCTCCATTTTAAGAAGGATCTCTCACGCCTGGGATCGCCACGGACGCCCCGCATCTGCGAAATTAAAGCAATCATTGCAAAGGCGAATCCTCCTCGTCAGCAAATTATCTGACATCGGCGGGCGGGGCGTCCTCGCGATGACTTGCTGCTGCAAATCCAAAATGCCGGTTTTTAAGCCCTGCGCGAACATTCTGATTCTGACTCTCTTTGTCACCTCGATGATGATGGCGAGCTGTGAAAAGGCGCCTACAATAAATGGGACGCACAATGAGGTCATCGCATTTCGCGCTCTGCCTTTTGAGCTGAAGCAAGTGACACTGCTGGACGGGCCGTTCAAGCATGCCACCGAACTGAACAGGCAAACGCTGTTAAATTACCAGCCGGACCGGCTGCTGGCCAGGTTTCGTTCCGAGGCGGGATTGCAGCCAAAGGCTGAACACTATGGCGGCTGGGAGGCGAATACCATCGCCGGGCACAGTCTGGGCCACCATCTCAGCGCCTGCGCCCTCATGTATGGATCGACGGGTGACGAGCGCTTTCGCGAACGGGCCCGATATATTGTCGATGAACTCGACAGCTGTCAGCAGGCCGATGGCGACGGCTATATCGGCGCCTTTCCAGATGGCAAAAAGATTTTGCAGGAACAGATCGCCAGGGGCGACATCAGAGCGCAGGGCTTTGACCTGAACGGCATCTGGGTGCCGTTTTACACTCAGCATAAAATGATGGCCGGATTGCGGGACGCCCATCGCCTGTGCGGCATCGAGAAAGCGCTGCAAATAGAGCGCACGTTCGCCGACTGGCTGGCCACTGTCCTGGCGGATCTCGATGAGTCGCAGATTCAACAGATGCTGCGCTGCGAGCATGGCGGCATCAACGAGGTTTTAGCAGATTTACATGCCGATACCGGCGAGCAAAAATATCTGGACCTGGCGCGCCTTTTTTACCATCGAGCAGTTCTGGATTCGCTGGCCGCCGGCATCGATGTCCTGGCCGGCCTGCATGCCAACACCCAGATACCGAAACTGATCGGCCTCGCTCGCATCTTTGAACTGACCGGAGATGATCGAGCCAGAAGGACCGCCGAGTTTTTCTGGGATCGTGTCGCCCATCATCACTCTTATGTCACCGGCGGCCATGGCAATCACGAGTACTTTGGCCGGCCGGATGAGTTGGCGAATCGCCTGAGCGATGAGACAACAGAGACCTGCAATGTCTATAATATGCTGAAACTCACCGGACATCTCTTTCAATGGAGCGCGCGAGCCGAGCTGACCGATTTTTATGAGCGGGCTCTGTTCAATCATATCCTGTCATCGCAGCATCCGGGGAGCGGGCGCGTCGTTTACAATCTGTCACTCGAGATGGGCGGACACAAGGGCTATCAGGATCCGGAATGGTTCACCTGCTGCATCGGCACAGCCATGGAGTCGCATTCAAAATACGGCGGTGCCATCTTTTATCACAATGAGGCGGAGCTTTATGTCGCTCAGTTCATCGCTGCGACGGTTAATTGGGAGGAAAAGGGCGTCCGCGTGCGCCAGCGCACGGGATTTCCGCAGGAGCAGGACACCCACATTGAGATCATCACGGAAAAGCCGCAGCGTTTCACTCTCTGCATACGATATCCCTATTGGGCGCAAACTGGCCTGCAAATCGTTGTGAACGGAAAACCACTGCGAGTGAAAGAAGAGCCTGGAACCTTTGTCCGGCTCAAGAAGAGATGGACGACAGGCGACCAGATAGACGTGCATTTGCCTTTCTCCTTGCGTCTCGAGACGATGCCGGACGACTCGACTCGGGCGGCTGTCCTCTATGGGCCGCTGGTGCTGGCCGGCGATTTGGGCGCACTGGACCATACTGGCAAAGAGTCCGACATCGTCCCGGTGCTGGTGACAGAAGAGAGAGAGCCGCATCGCTGGCTCGTACCAGTGCCGGACTCGGTCAACGCGTTCCGGACCGCCGGCATCGCTGCGCCACGCGATGTCACGCTGATGCCGTTTTACACTCTCCACGACAGGCGCTACTCGGTTTACTGGGATATGTTCACGCGAGAATCCTATCGCGAGCGACAGGACGCTCAGCTGCAGGAAGTGCAGCGACGGCGGGAGCTGGAGGCAAAGACCTATGACTTTTTTCAGCCGTCAGACGATCGGTCCGAGCGCGGTCATCATTTCAATGGTGAGCGACTCGAGCGCTTTGACTTTAAAGGTCGTCAAG
>RQOI01000072.1 GCA_003854995.1 Candidatus Zhuqueibacterota bacterium | reverse complement strand
GCGACCCTGCAGCATTATCGGTTTTCGCATTGGACTGTCGATGGCGCCAACGATGCCTCGGCGACTCTGCAGGTGAAAATGGACCAGGATCACATTGTGACCGCACAGTTTGTCAAAAAGCAGTATACTGTCACAGCAATATCGGCGCCGGCTGAGGCGGGTGACCTGATCCCCAAAAATCCGACCCAGTATACGGCGGAATCGCTGGTGCGAATTGAAGCCAAGGCGGTCGAAGGATCCCCTTATGTGTTCAGCCGCTGGCTGCTCGATCCGCCAGAGATTCCCATTGTCGATCCCGAACAGGCGAGCACCGACATCACGCTGCTGTCAGATGTTAAAGTGACCGCTGTTTTCGTCAAGAAAAAAGTCACCCTGGCGCTGCAGGGGCATCCGGTCATGGGCGACGTGTACATCAAAATGGCGGGCGACGCTGATTCGAGCAAAGCGGCCGCTACATATGAGCTGACGCACGGCACGCGAGTCAGGCTGTACGCCGTATCGACCGATGCAGATAAATATGCATTCTCCGGCTGGTCCGGCGATATCGAGACGTCGGAGAATCCTCTGGACGTGACCGTCGAAAGCAATATGACGGTGATCGCCAATTTTGAGGATACCACGCCAGTCGAACTGGCCTCTTTCGTTGTTCAATATGCGCCGAATAGTGTGAGCAGAGCCCTGCTGCTGAAATGGCAAACGGCCAGCGAGACAAATAACCTCGGTTTTGATGTCGAACGCTCCATTGGCAATGACTCGAACTGGAAAAAGATTGGTTTTCTCGAAGGGCATGGCACGACAACTGAGGCCAAATTTTACGAGTTCATCGATGAAGAGGCGACCACAGAAGGAGTCTATTTCTATCGCCTGAAACAAAACGATACAAATGGCGCCTTTGAATATTCCGGCACGGTTCAGTTTAGCGTCTCAGCGCCGAGTGAATATGGCCTGGCGCAAAACTATCCTAATCCGTTCAATCCATCGACGCAGATTGTCTTTCAGCTGAAAGAAGACGTCCAGGTGAATTTGAGCGTGTACGATCTGCTCGGTCGTCAGGTCGCGACAGTCGTTGATCAGCAGATGAAAGCCGGCACCCATAAGGTGACGTTCGATGCCGCTGATCTGAGCGCAGGCCTCTATTTCTACAGTCTCAGAGCCGGCTCATTCCATGAAATGAAAAAAATGACGCTGATCAGATAGTACTCTGACAATTAGCGACCAGGTCCTCCCCCTCCCGCCTGATCGCTATTTTTACGGCCCCTCGGTGACGATGACCACAGGAACATTCCAGGTCGTGCCGAGGGGTTTTTTCATGCATCGTGCAACAACCAAACTTGAATCCGGCAAAGATAGCTCCCTCCTAGAGGTTGGCAAAAATCTATACATTGAAGCGATCGGCGGAAAAGGAGCCTGATATATGAAATAGCCTTTTTTGTATAGGAGATCAATATTCCCCGTAGTGAACTGAGAATTGATTTGACATTAAGGACATGGATTAGTAAAGTGAGTGTAATGATGACAGATCAATGATAGGTTTGCCTCTGCCATAACCAACTGGATGAACTCAAGCTCACATGTTCAAAGCCATTCTCTTCGATCTTGACGACACGCTGTTGCGTAACGAAATGCCAGGGCACTTTGGCGGACCTGGTCGAGTTTCTGACAACCTGGAGTTGAAGGAACATGACGGGCTTTAATACGTCTTTTCAGCAGAGAATCTCTTTGCCGGCTGTTTTTTTTTCAACAGTCATTTCTCCGAATTGTGTTTTACAATGAGGTTTTATATTCCTGTTATGCTGAAGCGAGTGCTCATCATATTGTCGCTCCTGCTGATTGTTCAGCTCATCGGTTGCCATGCGAGTGGTCGTGCGACATTGACGATACAGGTCAAGGCCGAGAATATGCCGCCGCACACCGGTGTCTATCTCATTGATGCGCCGCCGCAATTCGGCCGCAATATGGGGCGCCGGACTCTAACAGTGCAGGACAGTTTGTGGACGACATCGATATCGGCGCGCATTGGAAGCACGTTCCGGTTCAGAATCGCCCGCGGTCGCTGGCATGCCGAAGCCGTCGACTCTTCGGGAATTGAATTTCCCGATTTCCAGGTTGTCGTCAAGAGAGATACGACCATTACGATTGAGGCGCCTCGATGGCGCGATCAGCTCAAGGGTCCGCCGCTCATTTCCCGCAGCCGCTTTGAAAACAAGAGCTGGATGATCGATCTCATCGAGAACTGGAAATTCCATGCAGGGGATGATACAACGTGGGCGGCGGTCGATGTCGATGAAGGCGATTGGCAGCCCATACGCACCCAGCTGCGGAACCGACGAAATCGACCGGAGCCGCCACGCCAGGCGCTGCCAGATACAACGCGACGACGCCCTCGCCAAAGGTGGGACGGCATTGGCTGGTTTCGCCTGCGCGTCATGGTGGATTCGTCCGTCGTCAATTTTCCGCTGTCGTTGCACATCTGGCAAAACGGAGCGTCGGAGATCTATCTCGATGGCCGCAAACTGTACACATTTGGCCAGGTCAGTTCCATAGCTGACCTGGAACAGATTTACATGGAACGCAATCCCAAGCCTCTCGTCTTTTCCAGCCCGGGAGAACATGTCCTGGCGGTGCGCTACTCCTTCCATGAGGCGGAGCGGCTCATTGACATTCCCACCGGTCATGGTTTTGAAATGAAGCTCGGACATCTCGAAAGAGCCATTGCCGCGCGCGCAGAACAGATCCGCACCTCATCGTTTCAGCAGCTGGTGTTCACCGCCATTCCGCTTTGCTTTGCCATCATGCACTTGTTACTGTTCATCTTTTCCCGGCAAAATAAAAATAATCTATACTATGCCTTGTCAATGCTCTTCTTTGCTGTCATGGCCTATACGCAATTCGGGCACACCTTTACGACGACGCGCGGAGCGTTTTTCTGGCTGATCGTTTTAGAAATGCTGGCCACCGTCCTGGCGATTGTCTTTGGCATGTTCAGCGTCTATTCGACGATCTACAAAAAGCTGCCCAGATTT
>RQOI01000492.1 GCA_003854995.1 Candidatus Zhuqueibacterota bacterium | reverse complement strand
CAGGGATTATTCGAAAGTGCAGGAAAAGATACTGTTTTGAGCGGCGCGGGAAATGAGCCGGTACAGTCATACGCCCTGAATGGCTATGCCAGGGGAGGTTTTTACGGAGGACAGAACAGCGATGACCAAGCGGTCATTTCTTCAGCAAACTCTCAGCTTTCACTGAAACTTGGCATCGAACCATCCGGCATTGGCAAGGCATTCGCCGAGGTTCGCCTCAACGCCGGGACAAATCGCGATTCGTCATCCATTCTGTGCGATGTCAGAGAGGTATGGGCTGCCGTTTCTCCCGGGCCATTCGATATCAGACTCGGCAGGCAGATCATATCGTGGGGCCGGGCGGATGGCGTCAATCCCACAAATTTCATCACTCCGAAAGACGTGACCGCCCTCTCATCAGAGTTTGATGACACCCGGTTGGGAAACGAGCTCTTGCAGGTGAGAGTGAAAATTGGCCAATCGAACCTCCAGGCAATTTGGATTCCCCGGTACCGGGCTGATGTTCTGCCGATCGACGGTGCAAAAATCCCGGCAGGCATAACCATCGCGCAACCAGATTATCCGGACATGCGGCTTTGCAATGGCGGCTACGCCCTTCGCTCCGAATGGATCTTTCCCTCTGTTGACGGTTCGGTTTCGTATTTCAACGGCTACACAACGCTGCCAGGCTTTGATTTCTCGATCGGCCAAAGCGGTCTGTCGATCGTCCCGCACGCCTATCGCATTCGGGCTGCGGGCGCTGACTTTGCGACGGTGCTCGGTTCAACTGGCGTGCGAGGCGAGGCGGCACTCAAATACCCGTTTGATGATTTTGCAGCGCTCGTCCATGTGCCCAATCCCTATCTGGAGTATGTTCTGGGACTCGATAGATCATTCGGCAACTGGAACATGCTTTTTCAGTATTCCGGCCTCTACGTCATCGACTATGAGAAAATAGCGCAGCCTGTCTTGTCCGATCCGCGTGATCCACTGGCGCAGGCGGCTTATGCATATGCCTTGGCATCAGCTGAAATAGACGAGCTCAACAGGCTGTTCACCGGCACCTCTGACAGGATCAGCCATTCACTTGTAGGAAATGTGCAGTGGAATACGCTTTACGAAACAGTGCACTTGAAGCTGGCCGGGATGTACAATTTCACGACAAAGGACTATATGATCAATCCCAGTCTCTCCTACGACATCGCCGATGCTGTGAACCTGGCCCTAGGCGGCCGTCATCTCGATGGGCCGCCGGGAAGCCTCTACCGCATGGTCAATAACCTGATGAGCTTTGTCTATGCGGAATTAAAAATTTCGTTCTGAGATCACTGAGAAGGGTTCATCACTATGGAAAAAGAACTCTTTGTCACAAAATATCGATGGCCTGTCATCATCGCGTGTCTGCTCATTGCGGGGGTGATGGGATTTGAATTGCGAAAAATGGAAATCATTGCTGATCCTCTTTTCATGTTTCCGGCGAAAATGTCTTCTCGCATGAATACAGAAAAAATAGAGCAAATATTCGGCTCCAATAACATGCTCTTCATTCTTTTCAAAGCCGAGGATGTGTTGAACGAGGCGACGCTGCTGCGGGTGCAGACGATCAGAGACAAGCTGCTGCGAACGGCCGGTGTCGATAACGTGCTGTCGCTCTTTGACACAAAGAATATCAGGGGCGAAGATGGCGCCATGATCGTCGAGCCCGCGGTCAATGCCATTCCTGAAACAGCTGCTGAACGTGACGCATTGAGAAAGTCCCTGGCCGAAAATGAGCTCGCCAGCCAGGTTGTTGTATCGAAAGATTTCAAAGTGACCGCCATACTCCTGACCCTCACCCTCGATGCTTCGAAACAGGATGTATACCAGGCAGTGCGAAAGATAGTCGATGCCTTTCCGGGAGACGAAAAAGTGCTCATCGGCGGTATCCCGGTATTTCAGACCGTGATTGTCGATAGCATTGTCCACGATATCCTCATACTGATCCCGGGGGCGCTGCTCATCATCCTTGCCGTACTGTATGCTTTTTTTCGGCAAATACGCGGCATCATCCTGCCGTTATGCGTTGTCCTGCTGTCAACGATATTCGGCATGGGCATTCTACCGCTCATGGGCTGGAAGATGACCCTCTTGACCGCCATCCTGCCCATCATGGTCGTAGCTTTTTCCAATAACTATTGTATCTATCTGATTGCCCGATACCAGGATGTGTCCACTGCTTCACCACACCTGTCAAGAAAACAGGTCGCTGCAGACGTTTTCAAGGGCCTTTCGCAACCGATTCTCTTTTCTGGCCTCACCACCATGGTGGGATTGCTCGGCATGATATTCCATGTCATTGTACCGGCAAAACAGATCGGCATCGCGGCGGCCATTGCCATAGGCTTTTCAATCATGGCGAGTCTGGGCGGAATCCCGGCTGTGCTCTCGCTGCTCAAGCTGCCAGAAAAAAAGCCCCGTAAAGTCAGTACGAATTCTCTGCTGCTCCTTGACAAGGGTTTGCGCAGAACGGCAGAAATCATCCTGCGATATCCAAAGACGGTATTGCTCGTCTTGGCATTCATCGCGTTCGTTGGTATTGGCCTGGCCATGCATATCAATGTTGATGCCAATCAGGAAAACCTCTTTGGAAAAAATCATCCAATCAGCAGGTGCACCGGGCTCATCAACACCCATTTTGGCGGTTCACAGAATCTTTCGATTCTTTTTGAGAGTGATGTCAAAGAGCCGCGATTTCTGACAAAACTCGAGAGTTATAAGGATCAGTTTCAACGCATGCCAGGAGTCGGGCAGGTCACCTCAATCGCCGATGTCATCCGCATCATGAGCAAAGCTCTCAACGATGCAGACGATCCAGGATATGACAAAATTCCCGCGACACGCGATGCTGTTGCGCAATATCTTGAATTGTACTCGATGAGTGCCAATCCGGAAGATTTCGAACGGCTGGTTGACTTTAACTACGAAAAAGCGCAATTTATCGTGCGCGTCAATGACGCTGCAACGCCGATCGTCAATCATATTGTCCAGAATATCCAGGACATCAGTAAAAAGGACAAAGAACTGGTGACCTTTGGCGGCTGGGCCGCAATGTACGCAGAGCTCGCAGCAGCCATCCTCAAAGGTCAAATCACATCAATTGCCATCGCATTGTGCGCCATCACTATTCTCGTCATGCTGATGTTCCGCTCGGCAACGGCGGGATTGCTGTCGGCGCTGCCGCTTGTTTTTGCCATCATCATTGGTTTCGGCGCCATGGGGGCGTTGGGCATCAATCTCGATATGGCCACCGCCCTCATCACTTCGATCGTCATTGGCACGGGTGTGGATTTTACCCTGCAGTTCGTCTGGAGATACCGAAGCATACGGCAAGATGGTGTGCCCTGTGAAGACGCGGTGAAAAAAACATACTCGAGCGTTGGACGCGCCATCGTATTCAATGCGGTTTGTCTGACTTTGGGACTGGGAGTTCTGATCTTTTCAACGATACCGCCGCTGCGATATTTTGCCATACTTTTCGGCGTATTGACCCTGGCGTGCATGTTCGGAACATTGACTGTTGTGCCGGCGCTCTGCGTTGTCTTAAAACCAGCATATCTGGAGCCGGTCAACTCTGAAAATCAAAATCTTTCAAGGAGGTAGAATATGTCCAGTTTTGCAATTAAAGCATCCCTGCTTATGGTGCTGACTCTAGCTCTGGCTCTCTTTCCGCAGGAGGATCCGCAACAGATCATGCGGAAATCCTATGATGCCATGACGCTGGCGGGATCAGAGTCCATAAGCACCCTTACCATCAGCGATGGCAAAGGCAATCAGCGGCTGCGCAAGTTTTCCTCAGCGCAAAAAACCGATCAGGCCGAACAGGTGACCAAAATGGTCATGCGCTTCCTGGAGCCGGCTGATGTCAAAGGCACCGGCATACTCACCTTTGACTATGAAAGCAAGGACGATGACATGTGGCTCTACATGCCGGCGCTCAGGAAGGTGCGACGTATCGTGAGCAGTGAAAAAACAAAGAGTTTCATGGGCTCGGAATTTTCAAACGCCGATATTACCAAACCTTCAATGAGTGATTATACCTATGAAATGGTCGGAAGCGACATCCTTGGTGATGTTGAATGCTGGAAAATAGAGATGGCGCCGGCATCTAAAAAAATAGGCGATTCATACGGGTATTCCAAAAAGATCGGCTGGATCGGCAAGACCGACTATATTGCCAGGAAAACAGAGTATTACGACCTGCATGGCGAACTGATCAAAGTGATGACAGCCGACAAGGTTGAGCTGCTCGATGAAAAGAATAAAAAATATCAGCCCGTGGATATCACAATGTCCAATAAACAGAATGGCCGCTCATCCAGGATTGTGATCGACAGGGTGCAATTCAGTCCGAACGTCAAGGAAGAATATTTCACGACAGCCTATTTAGAGAAATAGGTCGAAAAGACAAAAAGCAGGTTTGTCAAATCTAGCCTGGATTATTCAGAAAAACCTCACACGAAGACCCTAAGACACAAAGAATCAAAGAGTTACGATGAAAACTAAGGCGACATTGTCTTCATACCTTATTTTCATCTTTCCACCTTAATAGCAAAATAGCACCCCACACATTTCCACCTTATTAGCTTATTCTTCTCAACGGTTTCCTG
>RQOI01000491.1 GCA_003854995.1 Candidatus Zhuqueibacterota bacterium | reverse complement strand
CTCATAGAGCTTGATGCCACGCAGATTGATGAGCACAAAGAGCCACAGGAAAAAGAGCGCGAGCAGGAGACGGACGATTCCGGTGTCAAGAAAGAGTGCAAGATTTTGCCAGCCAAGGGCAGTAGCGATGTCGCGCAGGAACGGGATGAGCACATAGGACACAACGCCAATCGCGATGGACAGCCCGAACCACTGCGAGAAACTGGCGACAAAACCAAGGTAAGGATTGAGCGCACGGCTTGCATAAATATAGCTCCCGCCGGCGCGCGGCATAGCCGAGGCGAGAATGGCATAAGCCATGGCCGCGAGCAGGGCCGGCAGCGCCGCAAAGAGATAGGCAGGGAGGACAAAGGGGCCGATGCCGGGCACGTTGCGCTGAATCATGAATGGAATGACATTGATGCCCGCGCCGAGCATGCTGCAGATGCCCGTTGCTGTGAGACCCAAAATCCCCATTTGCCGCACCAGCCCGTTCGGTTTGTCTGAATTTTTTATATGTCGGTCAATTTCGCTCATGACGATCCTTATTCGAAAAACGGCCTGATTTCATCGTCCAGTCCGAGATATTCCCACCGCAAGAGGGCGATGGGCACGTTGCCGTTTGTCATCAGATAATCGTGAAACTCGCGCAGGTTGAATTGGTCTCCAAGTTTGATTTTGGCATCGCTCAGAAATTTTAGAATTTGCAGTTTGCCAATTTGGTAGCTTATGGCCTGTCCCGGATTGTAGGCGAAAAAACCGGCTTCTGCAATCGCTGTCTCTACATCCATCGGCACGGTCTCGGCGAGGTAATAGCCGGCTTGTTCGATAGTGAACGTCCCCAATGCCAGGCGTATATCAATTTCGACGCGCAGTGCGCGCAGGCGCATAAAATTGTAAATGATCTCGCGGGTTTTCGGTTTGTCCTCGAACAGGCCAAACTGCAGCAGCATTTCTTCAACATAGAGTCCGATGCCTTCAATTGGTCCGCAATCGACGAACCGGCGGCGCAGCGGATTTTCGTTTTTCCACGAGGACGCCAGCTGGAAATAGTGTCCGGGAACGCCCTCGTGCACAATGATCGGCCGCGGATCCTTTGCCATAGTGCGGTAAAAGTACGGCAGTTCTGCGCTCGGTTCAGGAATGTAGCGACTCGCATTTTGCTCTAGACGCTGCTCGGAGGTAAAATCGGTCGCAACTCCCATGTGACCGAGCGCCTTCACATGCGCGGGTGTCGGATAATTGAGATAGTGTCGCAGCCAGTCTGGCACGGACAGGATGTTTTTCTGTTGGAGGAAATTTCGAATGGCCCGTTCGTCCTCTGTGGCCTTTACAATCTGATCTTCAATGGACGCGAAAATTTTATCTTCCGGCAACTTTGCATTTCGCACTCTTTCCATGGTTTCGAACGCCACCGCGCGGTTAAAGGCCGTGCGTCCCTGCTGTAAAAGCTCGTCGGGCGTCTGTGGAATCAGGGCAATGTTTTTGAGAAAATACGCATAAGCATCCTCACCGCAGCTGAAATGATGATTCATGTCAGGCAGCTTTTTCTCCAGCCATTT
>RQOI01000490.1 GCA_003854995.1 Candidatus Zhuqueibacterota bacterium | reverse complement strand
GCCTATGTCCCGACCTGCGTCAGCGAAGCAAAATATCTCATCAATATGGGACAACTGAAAGGCCACAACCTCGCCGGCATCACCCTGAACGCGAAAAATCTCTTCGGCGCTATCATGTCCTACCCACCCAACAATATCGCGCAAAGCAGCGCACCAAAAAATGCCGGATTGCACCCCTACGTATGCGTACACGCGGATTTCCATTTTGGCGGCCATTGGGACTTTGATAAACGTGATATGGACACCTACAATGCGCTCGTTGATCTGATGGGTTACGAACCCCTCGGCGCCAAGACAATGTTATTTTTTATCGATGGTCTCTATTCCGCGCCCGACCAATCCACTGAACTCAAAAAAGAGCACAAGTGGAAATCCTTTGCTGACGACTGGCCGAACAGCATCTTTATGTCGCAAGATTTGGTCGCCATCGAGTCCGTCTGCCTCGATTTCTTACGCCATGAACCCGGCCACGAGTGGGTGCGCGGCAACGTCGACAACTATCTACACGAAGCGGCCCTCGCCAACGACGCTCCCTCCGGCACGGTCTATGATCCGGAGCAGGATGGAACGCCGCTGAGCAGCCTGGGCGTCCACGAACACTGGAATAACGCTGTGGATAGAAAATACTCGCGCAATCTGGGCACAGGAGATGGGATTGAGCTGATCATCGCCGGTTCTCAGACAACTGTGCAAGATGAATCCGAGCGTTCGCCCAAATTGACGGCCATCAGAAATTATCCCAATCCCTTCAATCCCTCGACAACCATCACCTATACTGTGCCACATCGCTGCCAGGTCTCACTGCACATCTACAACTTGACGGGTGAACGCGTCGCTTTACTCGTCCATACGCTGCAAGATGCCGGAACTTTTTATATCGAGTGGGACGGCAGGACAACGTCTGGACCGGCGCCGAGCGGATTCTATTTCGCTCATCTGGTTGCCGCTGGGGACCACGTCATACATCAAATGATGTTGTTAAGGTGATGCTCTTATCCGGCAAAAATATCATGATCAACATGAAAAAGCGTTTCATCAATTTCTATCTGCGAAAGTGAAAATAATTCTTGACGAAATTCTTCGGATTCAATAGGTTTGGTCAAGGCCAATTGCGAAGATAAGACGACGAATCAAAATGAGAAAGGAGGTAAGCCAGTACACGGGAGCGGACACGGGGACGATTGAGAAAAGAAGGGATGGAAGGACGATTGGATGACGCCCGCGGAATCCAGTAAATTCACAGTTTTTGTGGTAGCTAGTCTTAACTCAAATAGTAAAGGGAGCATATCATGCAAAAAAGTGACTGTTTTCGCATCCT
>RQOI01000004.1 GCA_003854995.1 Candidatus Zhuqueibacterota bacterium | reverse complement strand
GGCGCGTTGTCATTATAGCCGTCACCGTTCTCATCGACAAAGCCGCTGCCGTGATCACTATTCTGCGCATAAATTGGATTGGACAAACTCAGGCCCGCCATCAGCGCAGCCAGAACAAGATAAAATGCAAATTTTTTCATGGTCAAATCTCCTTCATTGTAATGAAAATTTTGTTTAACTTGGCTTCATGCAGCTATTAGACAACATTCGTGCCATTGATGGGAGGCGCGCTTTAAATATGGCTCAACCTATTGTTATTATTCATTTAATACACTTTTGCCTATTGCGCATCATTCACCTTAACATCATCGCTATCGACCATTTCGTCGAAATAAACGACGCGATGGTCGAATCAAAATGGTCGAGAAATTATCCAATGAACAAGAAACAAAGACAGTTGGAAAAAACAAATGAACCTGTCATTTGAAAAACCATCGTTGATCAAGGGGCGTTTCGCGCTGCATCCCAGAATTGTCCTCTCCTTGACGCTGGTGCTGGCCCTCATTTTGATCGCCTCTGCCGTGCTCGATTACTGGGGGACAAAGCGCGAACTGTCGCATGTCCTCGAAGAGCAGGCAAAAGCGCTGATCACCGCTCTGGAGAAGGGCAGCCAAAATGCCATCGCCTCCTACGACCTGGTTCAGGATCTCGTCGCCGAGCGGCTGCTGGATAACGCCCGCTTTCTGGAAGAGCTCGACTATAACGGTCAGCTGGATGAGCGCTATCTGCAAAAGAGAGCCGAGCAGAATCGTCTTTTTCGCATCCATGTCTACGGTGCAAACGGTGAGCTGCGCATGGCGTCGTTTCGCGGCTTTGGCCGCGGCCCGGGACCGTCCAGTGACCTGATGCAGGCCATGCAGAAGAATGACGTTGACGAGCTGGTGCTGGGATTTCTCAGCGGTCGTTTTGGCCAGAGCCGGCGCTTTGCGGTCGCGAAAAAGCGACGCCTGGGCGGCGTCATCGTCATCAACGTCGATTCCAATGAGATGCTCGATTTTCGCCGCGCCATCGGCCTTGGCCGGCTCATTCGCGACATCGGAGAGAACGACGGTGTGGCGTATATTGCCTTGCAGGACACCGCCAGCATCATCACAGCAACCGAGGGCCTCGATTCCCTGTCGACAATCCAGACCGACCCATTGCTCGCGCAGATCTTGCAGGACAGCACCATCGGCAGCCGATTCACAGACTTTCAAGGCCGGCAGATCTTTGAACTCATTCATCCGTTTGACCGCGACAACGGCGAACTGTTGCGCATCGGTTTGAACACAACGCATCTACGAGAAGCGCAACGGAGCGCCCGCACGCGCGCGATACTCTCCTCCCTGTTGCTGCTCATCTTTGGCGTGATCGGCGCCGGCTGGGCCGCCAATCGCCAGAATGTCCGCTCGCTGCAGAACGCTTATGATCGCATTGAAACCTATACCGGCAGCATGCTCGAGAACATGTCGGATGGCATCGTCG
The DNA here is from genome assembly GCA_003854995.1 of Candidatus Zhuqueibacterota bacterium. Taxonomy (GTDB): domain Bacteria; phylum Zhuqueibacterota; class Zhuqueibacteria; order Residuimicrobiales; family Krinioviventaceae; genus Kriniovivens. Next base: position 8,275 of record RQOI01000004.1, on the reverse strand, counting down.
CTATCAACGGTAACGGCGACATCACCCTCGTCAACCGGGCGGCCGAGGAGCTGTTCGGCATGCCGGCATCCGCTCTCCTCGGCAAGCCATGCAACTCGGTTTTGCCGCCACTCTGTCCCTATTTCCAGGATGGCCTGACATCGGCTCAGGATCGCACCTATCCGGAGGAAAAACTGGCCACGCCTGCCGGCCTCCTGACCGTCTTTCTGAGCGTCAATGTCATTCGAAACGACAAGGATGCAGCGGATATTGTCTTCGCTCTCATTCGCAACATGACCGAGATCAAGCGCCTCGAGGAGAACCTGCGACGCAAAGATCAGATCACGGCCATGGGCCAGCTGGCGTCAGGCGTCGCGCACGAAATTCGCAATCCCCTGAACGCCATCGGCATGATTGCGCAGCGACTCAAATCAGAGTTCCCGATGCCGGATCAGGACTATGCGCAGCTCACCACGACCATCGTCAACGAGACGAGACGCATCAATGGCATCATTCAGCAGTTTCTGCAATTTGCCCGTCCGGCTGAACTGGTCACTTCCCGCCTCACCATCGCCCAGCCGGTCGCTGAAATGGTGACCCTGCTGCAGCCGCAGGCGGAAAAAAAGGGCGTACGCATCGTGAACGACTGTCAGGCGGACATCCAGATCTATGCCGATGCGGACAAATTGAAGCAAGTGCTGCTCAACCTGGGTCAAAACGCCATTGACGCCTGCTCGCAGGGTGATGTGATCACGATCGCCTGCGAGGCAAAAGACAACGCTCTGGTGCTGCGGGTGCAGGATACCGGCGCCGGCATACCCCTGCAGGAGCGGGACAAGATTTTCAATCTCTACTTCACGTCAAAAGAAAACGGCACCGGCATTGGTCTAAGCCTGGTGCAACAGATCATCTCGCAGCACAACGGCACCATTGAGGTCCAGTCTGAGGAAAATGTCGGCAGCACATTCACCATCACCTTGCCGATCCTCCCTGCCAGGTTGAATTTCAATGCCAACCAGGAGAAATGATGCAACGGTACACGATTCTGGTCGCTGATGATGAAGCGACGCAGCGGGAAGCCCTGGCCGGCTTTTTACAAAAAAATGGCTATGAGGTTAAGACAGCGGCGAGCGGCCTGCAGGCGCTGTCCATCATTCAACAAAACGCCATTGATCTGCTGCTGACCGACATGCGCATGCCGGAAATGGATGGCGCTGCGCTGCTGACCGAGACGAAAAAACTGAATCCGGAAATCGATGTGATCGTCATGACCGCCTTTGGCAGCATCGAGACGGCCATTGCAGCGATAAAAAATGGCGCCATAGATTTCATCACCAAGCCGGTCGACCTCGAGCAGCTGACCATCGCGATCAAAAAGGCGTTGGAGAGGAAACAGCTGGCCTCTGACAATCGGCGGTTGCGCGAGCTGGTGAACGAGCGATTATCCTTCAAGGGCATCATCGCCGGCGAGGCCATGTCCAGGGCGTTGAGCATCGCGGCGCGCGTGGCGCCCAGCACAGCCACGACATTGATCACGGGCGAAAGCGGCACTGGAAAAGAGCTCATCGCCAAGGCCATTCATCTGGCCAGCCCGCGCGCCGACAGGGCGTTCGTGGCCGTGAATATGGCGGCCTTATCCGAGAATCTGGTGGAGAGCGAGCTCTTTGGCCATGAAAAGGGCGCCTATACCGGCGCCACCCAGCAGCGCCAGGGTCGCTTTGTGCTGGCGGACGGCGGCACTCTCTTCATAGATGAAGTGGGCGATATCCCGTTGACGATGCAGGTCAAGCTGCTGCGCGTGCTACAGGAACACCAGATCGAGCGCATCGGCTCTGCATCCCCCATCGAAGTGGATGTGCGAGTCATTGCCGCGACGAACCGTTCTCTGGAAGAGATGGTGGCCGCCGCTACTTTTCGCCAGGATCTCTACTACAGGCTCAACGTCGTCAAAATCGACATCCCTCCCCTGCGCGAACGCAAGGGCGACATACCGCTGCTGGTCGATTTCTTCATCCGCACCTATGCGGAGGCGAACGGCAAGCGCATCAGCGGCGTGACGCGCGAGGCCATGGACAGACTGATGAAACATCCCTATCCTGGAAATGTGCGCGAGCTGGAGAACATTATCGAACAGGCGGTCGTGCTGGCGCGCGGCACTGTCATCGGCGTGGACGATCTGCCGATGACGCTGCAATATCAGGCGCGGGGTGCAGAGGAAGATGAGTCGAGCGGAACATTTGCGCAGCGCGTGCAGGCGTTTGAAAAGGCGCTCATCCGGGAGGCGCTGCAGCGCGCAGATGGCGTGCAGACCAAAGCCGCCGCAGCGCTGGGCATGAGCGAGCGGCATCTGCGCTACAAGTTGCAGAAATATGGCCTCAAGGAGCGGTCACTCGGATGAATCTGTTTTTTTCAGCATCTCGGCTCTGTCAATCCGGCTCGCTTCACCCAGCATGATGGCCATCCAGCGGGTGCTCTCCCGATTTTCCAGATACAGTTTCACCGACATAGTCAACGGCACGGACAACAGCATGCCGACCGGTCCGAGCACCCACCCCCAGAAGACAAGAGAGACAAAGACGACCAGGGTTGACAGGCCCATGCCCTTGCCCATGACGCGCGGTTCAATGATATTGCCGATGGCCATGTTGATGACGAGAAAGATCGACAGGACAATGATGGCATGAATCCAGCCGAATTGAATGAACGCCAGAATGATCGGCGGAATGGCGGCGATGATGGAACCGATGTTCGGCACATAGTTGAGCAGAAAGGCCAATAATCCCCATAACAGGGCAAAATCAATGCCGACGATCATCAAAGACACGCCGGCAAAGATACCGGTGGCGAGGCTGATGAGCGTTTTCAAAGTGATATAATTCTGCATGATATCGGCGAAACGATTCAACTCTTGCATGGTGTGCGAATCGCGGCCCCAGATTTTCGTCACTTTGACCGGCAATCCGACCGCTTCCAAAAGGACGAACACGACCGTGATCAACAAAAAGACAGTGTCGCTCAGCATTCCGGTGAGCGTGGTGAGCGTGCTGCCGACCACATTCATGATCGTCCCGGGATTGAGCACCTCCAGCACGGTCTCGCGCGGCATCTCAATGCCTCGTTCATTCAGATACGCAATCGTACCGCTCACCACTCTGACAAACTTTTCCTGATAGACCGGCCAGGTCTCGGTAAAGTCGTAGACAGAAGAACCGATGAGAAGGCCGAGCACGGTTCCGAATGCAACGATCACCAAAAGCACAATGATGATGGACAGCGCCTTTGGCACCTTGTTTCGGGTGAGCCAAAAAAAGAGCGGCCCAAAGATGAAAGCGATGAAAAAAGCCAGCAGCAGACGAACCACCATGGAACTGGCGGTCCGCAATCCCGCAATGATGATCATCACAGCGGCGGCGTTTATGAGCACGTTTCTGGCTAAGGGTTTGCGCAGGTTTGCCATGGTTCATCCATTCCGTTATTTTTCTGAAAAGCTAAATATAGTTTAGCAACTATTCAAGTAATTCTTCTCTTCTCTGACGCTTTTTCGCCAATTTTTTGTTGCGATAAAGGCGAAAAAAGTTAAATTTTGGCTGAATCAAAGAGCAGAGAGCGTAATGGACAGGGTCATCATCGGAATACATGGGCTGCGAAACAAGCCGCCGGCGCGCGTGTTGAGGGACTGGTGGATCGTGTCCATCCGCGACGGCTTTGACAATATCGGGCAACCGCAACTGCGATTCCGCTTTGAGCTGCTCTATTGGGTCGATTTGCTCTACCAGCAACCTTCGGATCCATCCCTGTCCGACCCGGAGTCGCCGCTCTACATGACGAATCCCTATAAAAAAATCGACTATCCTGCGCCGGCGCTCCCGAATGAAAAGCGGTGGAGGCGACTCGAACGCCTGGAAAAAATTTCCAATCAGCTTCTTGAAAATGATCGAATTCTGGCAAGTTTTGAAGGCATTTCCGATCGTTTCATCCATTCGCGCTTTCATGATCTGGAGGTCTATCTGCACAACTCGACGGGTTACGGCGAGGCGCAGGACCGGCCAATCCGGGATGTCATTCTGGAAAGGCTGGGAGAGCTGCTGCTGCGCTATCGCGGCAAAATAATAATGATCCTGGCGCACTCTATGGGCTCGATCGTCGCCTACGATCTGCTCACTCAGCCGGATAATCCGTTTCACGTGCACACCCTCGTCACCATGGGCAGCCCGCTGGGCCAACCGACCATCATGGCCAAGTTCAGCGCTGCCAATCCAATCGTCGACAAGCCGAGGTCGCCCGACAACGTGCAGCAGTGGTACAATCTAGCCGATCTCAACGACATCGTGGCGCTCGATCCAACTCTTGCGGACGATTATGCCCCCAATCAAAAGGGCGTCAGCGCCGCTGATCTGTTTCTTGACAATCGCTACCACTGGGAGGGCGCCGCAAATCCGCATTCTGCCTTTGGCTATTTGCAGGCGCCCGAGTGCGCTGGCATCATCCACGCATTTTTAACCCAGGATCGGGGCAAATTTTCTCTATCCATGGACGCCGGTCGACAGAGAGTGCGGCAATTATTCTGTGACGAAAAAAAGTGGCGTCTCCGGCGCAGTCCGCCGCGGCCAGAGCGGACCGCGCGCCGAAAGTCGCTGCTCTACGCGCAGGACAAAATCATCCTTTTTGACGGCGTCTGCAACCTCTGCTCCGCCTTTCTCGATTTTGTCTATAAATACGATGCCAAGGCGGTTTTCAAATTCGCCTGGATTCAGTCGAGACGCGGCAAGTCACTTTTACAGCAGCTCGGCATGCCCATTGATGAGTATAAAACCATCGTCTATATACAAGATGGACGCCCGTTCATCAAATCGACGGCCTTCCTGCGCATCGTCAGACACCTCCGCATGCCCTGGCCGCTGTTGCAGGCTGGCTATATTCTGCCAAAATTCATCCGGGATTGGCTGTATGACATTGTCGCGCGCTACCGTTACAGGATATTCGGCAAAAAGGACGCGTGCATGCTGCCCACGGGTGACTTGAAATCGAGGTTTTTATAAAACCTGCGTCACTCGATCCTCAACATTGTGTTATTTCAGCAAATCTCTCAGCGCAATTGAAAAATAAGCGTCGGATCGAGCATATATCGTCCGAATCTCTCGCCATAGAGCGCCAGGCCATGCGGCAGGCTCTCGTCGACCTCAAAGCGGATGACGAACTCGTTCTGCTGCCGGGCGTCCTGCAGAGCGGCCGGCGGCACCTTTGCGGTGATGAGATAGCCGTAAGAGCCGGCCTCCTGCAACTTGCCATCCTGTTTTTGCGCGTGCCAGGAGAGAATGCCGCGCGAATCGGCCGGATCATCCTCGATGTCGAATACGCCGAGGGACACGCCGTTGACGCGAATGCGCACGGCCGATGGATAACAGTTTTCATCGGTCATCGGATAGGCGTTGGCATTGGCGCTGTTGTCAAAGGTGCCTTTGCCGCGCATATAGTCGCCGCCGACCTGCGCGCCTCTGTCCTTGCCGAACAGCTGTTTTGCCGACGCCTCGAACCTGAGCGCCGCTGCGGCGATCTGCTCAGGCGCCAGATCCGGCCATTTGACGCGATATTCAAAATAACCCGAGCCGGCGCCGTTCACCTTGAGCCCGTCAAAGACCGCCCACTGTTTCCCGGACCATTCTGCAGCGGAAAAAGTGCTGGGCGCGAAGCGGACGAGCTTGACGCTGCTGTCATTCGAGGTGCGAATTTCTTCGCGTCGGGCGACGCCGCCGGAGACGACATAGACGACGAAATTGCGCTGCAGCACCGTGCCGGTGCGGTCCTGCAAGGTCAAGCTTAGAACGCAGACCGTATTCTCCTTTGGCAGGGTGACGCGGACCGGCTCGAACTCTTTCTGCAGCCACGGCTCAAAGGGGACCGAGATGAGCTGTCGGCCATAGTTTTCATATTCGCCCAGGTCGTCCCATCCGTATAAATCGAGGGAGAGGAGGAGCTCCTCCCCCACTGCCCGATCGGTCATGAAAGAGGCATAGATCGGCACCGCCACAGTTTCGCCGGGCGCCGCCTCTAAACAGATATCCTGGCCAGTGGAGATGTAGAACTCGGAATGCAAATCGTTCAGCTGCATTCCCGGCAGCAGCGCGTCAAAGCCGGTGTATTTCTGCGATCGGTCATATTTGTAATAGCCGTTCCACTCGTTGATCACATCGTGGTGCTCTGTATAGAGCCAGCCGGCGATTTTCGGGTGGCGGCGGAACTCGTTCAGCATGCGATGATAGTCCCAGCTCCAGTCCACGTCGCCGGTGCTGCCCTGGTAGCCCCACACATTGCCGCACTCGCTGTTGATGTTGGGCTGCAGCAGCTGGCTCTTGCCCTGGACAAAGTTCCAGCTGGAGTGCTTGAATGTCTTGGCGCTGACCTCATCGAGAAAAGCGCGCCACGCATAACCCGGCAGATAGGCGTGCCACGAGTTGATATCGGTGGCGACGTGATCGTAATTGCACGGCGAATTGTCTTCCACCAGCCGGGTGGGATCCTGTTTTTTTGCATAGTTGTACATCTTTTCCACCCAGGCCTGCGTCTCTTTGCTGTAGCGTCGTTCGCTCCCTTCGCCGCTGAACAGCCCCCACGTCTCGTTGAACAGCACCCAGGAAAAAATGCACGGGTGGTTGAAATCGCGCTCAACCATGCCGTCCAGAGCGACCTGCACCTCGCGCTGCATATTTTCATCCGGCTCGCCCCAGCTGTTCGGCACATCGGCCATGATGAGAAAGCCGAGCTTGTCGGCCCAGTACAGTTTTCGCGGGATCTCGATCTTGACATGCACGCGCTGGCCGTTCAGCCCGATGCGCCGCGAACGTAAAATCTCATCGCGCATGAAAGCATCTGACGGGTAGGTATAAAAACCGTCGGGATGATAGGCCTGATCGAGCGCCAGCTGCAGGTAGACCGGTTTGTCATTCAAATGGATATAGCTGTAATCTGCGCCGGGGAATTTTGCGACGCTGATCTTGCGCATGCCGAAATAGGTGGCCACGACATCGCGGCCCCCGTTCAGATCGAGGATCGCATCCACCTCATACAGGAACGGATCCTCGAGCGACCAGAGACGCTGATCGGGGATTTCTATTGAAAACTCGATCTCCTGCATCCCCCGTTTGAAACCGCTGCGCTTCAGCGGCACATCGCCCGTCTGAAAGTTGACCTCGACCACCCCATCGGAGGTCGGCTTGCCGCTCAGGAAGGCTTTGACATCGACGCGCGACCTGTCGATATCCGGATAAAAGTGCACCTTTTCCAAATAGACGTGCGGCCGCGCTTCCAGATAGACCGTCTGCCAGATGCCGCGCGCATCGCCGTAGCCCTGTTTGCCGTAGAGCTTGAATTTATGTTCCGTATCATCGATGCGCACGCGCAGCCGCTGCTCGGCGCCCCAGCGCACGGCATCGGTGATTTCAAATTCAAACGGCGTATAGCCGCCCTTGAATTGGCCGACCTCCTCGCCGTCGAGCCATCCGGTCGTGTGCCAGTCGCCGGCGCCGAAGACGACGAACACCCGCTCTCCCTGCCAGTCCCTCGGCACGGTGATGGCCCGTTCGTACCAGCCGATGACGGCCTCGTCGGGCACGCCGGACAGTTTCGATCCCCACGGAAAGGGAACCAGGATCTCTCTGGAAAACGCTTTTGCCCCCGCGAACCATTTTTGCGTCAGGCCAACATCCTCGCCGTCGAACTCAAAGGCCCAGACGCCGTTGAGGTTCATCCAGTGCGGCCGGCTGAAATCGGGGCGCGGATGTTCGGGCAAAGGAATTGTCCCTTGCTCAGTACAAAATGCCAGCGCGCATAAAGAAACGATGAAAATGAACGATATTTTTTGCATGCGTTGCTCCGCGATTTTTAGAGTCGGGACTGGTGTTGTGAACAAATTGCAGCATTCAGGTGTGCAAAAGTTAAGACATTTTGCCTGATTTGCAAATGAAAACTGGCAGATGAAGAATAAGGTGCAAAATGTCAGTTGCTGGCAGGCGCGATGACAATGCGTATCATTACATTGAAAATTAAAACATTGTCGATTCCTTTTCTGGGCTCTATAATGTTTTGAGTGGGTAAAAGCGAACCACCGAGTTACTTTGTTAATGAATAATATAAAAAGACAGAGACCAAGATCACTTTGCGTGAGTACGAAAAATCATGCAAGCGAGGTATCATGCAAAGTGAAATTATATTTTTGATTAACATAGTATCTTTGTGTTTTTGTGGTTTTGTGTTGATTTTTGATTCAATTTTGCCAGAAACTGCCCTTTTAAAAATCGTC
>RQOI01000489.1 GCA_003854995.1 Candidatus Zhuqueibacterota bacterium | reverse complement strand
GAGACGAAGCCAACCTGAGCGGCCGCCATCACCTCGGCCATGCCGACGTGCTGAAAAATGACCGCACAAAGCCCACCGATGAAAGCGCCGCCGAGGAGTGCCGGCAGTGCCGGAATGCGTAAAATGACCATGGCGATGACGAGGATGGCGGGCAGGAGCAGCAGGGGATGAATGCTGTAATGCGCATCGATTGTCGTCAATATTTGATCGATATTGCCGCGCTGTAAATCACCGCTGCTATAGCGCATGCCGAGCACGCCGTACAAGGCGAGGGATATGATCATGCTGGGTCCGGTCGTATAGATCATGTGGCGGATGTGGCTGAAGAGATCAGTCCCGGCCACCGCCGGCGCCAGATTTGTCGTGTCCGAGAGCGGCGACATCTTGTCGCCAAAGTAAGAGCCGGAGACGATCGCCCCGGCCACGATCGGCAACGGTATGCCAAGACCCTGCCCCACACCGATGAGGGCAATGCCGACAGTGCCGGCCGTTGACCAGGAACTTCCCGTTGCCAAAGAGACGAGGGCGCAGATCAGGCACGTCGCAAACAGAAAGATCTGCGGCGATAGAATATGCAGCCCGTAATAGATCATGGTCGGCACGATGCCGCTGATCAGCCAGGCGCCGATGAGGACGCCGATGACCAGCAGGATCAGGCACGCCTGCAGGGCAATGGCAATGCCCTGCACCAGGCCTTTCTCAATGCCCTTCCAGGTATGGCCCAGCCCAAGACCGACCAGCGAGGCGAGAACAGCGCCGCCGATGAGGGGTATATGGGCGCTGCCGCCGAATTTCAGCACATTGAAAGCCAGAAATAAGATCATGCCGATGACCGGAACAAGCGCTTGCCAGAGGGTTGCTTGACGGGGCGCAGGAGAGTCCATTCAAAATCCTCATCTCGGTTCCAACATCATTCACTGAAAAGCGAAAAGAATTGTTGCCATCTTGTGAAACGTGCCGCGCAAACGACCTGCAATACTAAGAAATTCAACAGAAAAGAAAAAGCACTTTTAATTATTTGTTTTATCTTGTTTACCGAACGAAATCAAGGTAATTTTATTTGACATTTTGCCGATAATACGCTATATTTCGTGGTTATGTCTTTTCCTGATTCTTCACTGCTCGGAGGAATTTATTTATGCAACGAAGCTATATTGTCAAAGTTGTTCTCGTACTCATTTTACTCATCGTTGCCGGATATTCGCTTTATCCCACATTTCAGTTATCTGGACTGAATAGAAAAGAGACTGAATTCATTGATAAAATCGACAGCTTGACCAGGCTGAACAAGATTGAGATTGATGAAAGCCTGACAGCTGGTGATCTTGAAGCTCGCATTCGCAAAGCTGCGAGCGGTGATTCCTTGAATGATGCGTTGGCGAGCGCCGCCGAACTCTTGGATTTGAGCGCAAAAATCGAAAAAATTGAAAAGAGAGCCATCAAGCGGGGTCTGGATTTGCAGGGCGGGACCTATCTCGTCTACGAAGCTGACTTGCCGCAGTTATTGCGAAACGTGGCCAAAAACAAGGATGATCGGCTCGAAGACATCATCAGTGCGACGAAAAATACCGTTGAACAGGGGGGCGACGATTTCTTCAGCGTCCTGGAAGAAAATTTTAAATCGCGAAATATTGAGATGAATCGCTATTTTGGTCGCAAGGGCCAGACAAATCAGGATATCATTCAAGAGCTCAAGGACGAATCCCAGGATGCGGTCAACCGCACCCTTGAGGTGTTACGAAATCGCATCGACCAGTTCGGCGTTTCCGAGCCGTCCATCACCAAGCAGGGCGCCAATCGCATTGTCATCGAACTGGCCGGCGTGACGAGCATACAACGCGCGAAGAATGTCATCAGCTCGACGGCGCAGCTCGAATTCAAGCTGGTGCAGAAATCCGATATCATCTGGTCCATTCTGGATGACATTGATCGGGTGATGCGCGTGAAGCAAAAGGGCGACGCGCTCGCAGATTCCACGGTGACGCAGTCGCAAGCGGATACGGCGCAATTCGCCTCCGGTGAAACAGCGAAAGACGAAGAGGTGTCATTAGACGATCTCTTTGGTGAACAGACTGAAGAGGTGGAACAAGATACGACGATACTCGTCGATCAAAATACCTTTTCCGACAAACCATTTACAGCGTTATTGCGTCAGATCCCGGGAGCAGGCTATATCGCCGTGCCGCTGCAGAACGTGCGCGCCGTTCAGCGCATCATCAATCTTCCCGAAGTCCAGGCGGTCGTGCCCAGCGACGTTCAATTCCACTTTGGCACAGAGGCGACCGTCTATGGCGAAGATCGGTTCGAGAGACTTTACCTGACCAAAAAAGAGCCCGAACTACTGGGTGAAACGCTCTCCGATGCCAGCGTGCAGATTTCCGGTGGCACCCAGTCTCTGCGCGCCGGCGCTCCTTATGTCAGCATGGAGCTGAATAATGAAGGCGCCAAGATCTTTTCCAAGGTCACTGGCAATAACATCGACCGCCAGCTCGCGATCGTGCTCGACGGCAAAGTTGCCTCTGCGCCGGTCATTCAGACCAAGATAACGGCCGGCAGCGCGATGATCGAAGGCACCTTCACCATGGAAGAGGCGCAAGATCTGGCGCTCATCCTGCGCGCCGGCGCTCTGCCTGCGCCGCTCTATTCCATCACAGAGAACACCGTCGGCCCTTCTCTGGGGCGGGATTCCATCAAACGGGGCGCCAATTCTGCGGTCATCGGACTGGCACTCGTCATTTTATTCATGATCATTTACTACAAAGCAGCGGGTATTGTCGCCGATTTTGCCCTGATTTTGAATATTATCTTCATCTTTGCGGTCATGGCCGGTTTCCACTCGACATTGACATTGCCCGGCATCGCCGGCATCATCTTGACAGTGGGCATGGCCGTGGATGCCAATGTGCTCATCTATGAACGCATTCGCGAAGAGCTGAAATCCGGCAAGACGATTCGAGCGGCCATCGACGCGGGTTATGGACGTGCGTTCACCACCATCCTCGATGCCAATATAACGACGCTGATTACCGCCGTCGTGCTTTATAGCTTTGGCACTGGCCCGATCAAAGGCTTTGCCCTCACCTTGTCGATCGGCATCATCGCCAGCATGTTCACCGCCATCGTCGTCACTCGACTGATATTTGACATCATCACGTCGCGCTATGCGATTAAAAAACTGAGCATATAACAACAACCGGTCTTTTTTGCTGAGGAGATGGAGACAGAATGCAGTTCTTCCAAAATACTCATATAAACTTTATCGGTATTCGAAAGATTGGCTATATTATTTCGGCTACCTTGATCGTCATCAGTCTTGTTTCACTTGTCCTGCACGGCGGTCCGCGCATGGGCATCGATTTCACCGGTGGGACATCCCTGGACCTGGCGTTTGCGCAGAGCGTCAGCGCGAGCGAATTACGGAATTCCCTCAGTGACATTGGCTTTGGCAGCGCGGAAATCAAACAGGTCGGTCTGAAAGAAGCCAATGAATTCATCATCCGCGTCGAAAAAATGGAAGAAGGAACCGAAGCCGGCCAGGTGATCGAAGCGGAGTTGACGCAAGATTTCCCAAACAATACTTATGAAATCAAATCGGTGAACGAGGTGGGGCCAAAGATCGGCGGCGAGCTCGGTCGAGCCGCCATCCTGGCCGTGCTCATCTCTCTGCTCGGCATCCTCATCTATATCAGCTGGCGCTTCGAGTTCAAGTTCGCTATCGGCGCGGTCATTGCCCTCTTCCATGATGTCATCATCACGCTGGGCATTTTTTCTCTGCTCAACCTGGAAATTTCTCTCGCTGTCGTGGCCGCCTTTTTGACGATCGTCGGCTATTCGATCAACGATACAGTCGTCGTGTTCGACCGGATTCGCGAGAATCTCAAAGTCCTGCGTCGCGAGACATTGCCGAATATCATCAACAAAAGCCTGAATCAGACGATCAGCCGGACGATCATCACATCACTGACAACGTTGATTGTGGTCGTCGTGCTGTTTCTGCTCGGCGGCGAGGTGATTCATAATTTTTCACTCGCTCTGATCATCGGCATTCTCATCGGAACCTATTCATCCATTTTCATCGCCAGCCCGATTGTCCTGGAATGGCAAAGCCGTGCGGATGAGAAAAAAAGCAGAAGCACGCTGCTGCACAAATCTCGTTAACGAAGCAACGAGGAACAAATCATGGACATTCAGCAACGCGCACAGGATGACATCATCATACTGCAGCTGTCCGGCAATATCATCAGCGGGCCGGATGCGAGCAAGGTGAACGACAAGCTGCATGAGCTATCCGAAAAAGGGGACACCAGAATTGTCGCAGATCTTTCCAAAGTGAGTTGGATGAATAGCTCTGGCCTTGGTATTCTGATCAGCGCCTTGACCACACTTCGTAATGCCGGTGGGGAACTCAAAGTGGCCGCCGCAACGGAAAAGATAAGGAATCTGTTGACGATCACAAAATTGACGAACGTCATCAAATTATACGACACCGTTGACGAGGCCATCGCCGACTTTTAATACCCGTCGCACGCGCAGAAAAAAGTCAGCTCCGGGCCTGCTCTGAGGTTCGGAGCTTTTATGTGTAAAGGAGTGAGTATGTCTGTCTCTGTCATTGTCGGCGCTCAATGGGGTGACGAGGGCAAGGGCAAGATCGTCGATCTGCTGAGTGAAAAAATGGATATCGTCGCCCGGTATCAGGGTGGTCCGAATGCCGGTCATACGGTGGTGGTCAATGGAAAAGAAATCATCCTGCATCAGATACCGTCCGGCATCCTGTGGCCGCATACGATGTGCGTCATCGGCAATGGCGTTGTCATCGATCCGACCGTTTTCATGCGAGAGTTGGAATTTGTGCAAAATCAGGGAATATCGGTTGACAACAGACTGCTGATCAGCGATCGCGCCCACCTCATTTTACCCTACCATCGCCGTCTGGACACAGCCAGAGAGGAATCTCAAGGCTTGAAAAAAATAGGCACAACAGGCCGGGGCATTGGGCCCGCCTACATCGACAAGGTCGGGCGAATGGGCGTGCGCGCATGCGATCTATTGGATGCCCAGGCGCTCGCCGCGCGCATCGGCGACACCCTCGATGAGCATAATCGCGTGCTCGAGGCGATTTATCACGCCGAGCCAATGACAGTCGACGAGATCGTTCAGCAGTGTCGCTCTTTTGCCGACAAAATAGGGGATTGCATCACAGATACATCGGTTTATCTCGACGGGGCGATTCGAACCGGGAAAAACATTCTGCTCGAAGGAGCGCAGGGTACAATGCTTGACATTGACTATGGCACCTACCCATTCGTGACATCCTCGAATCCCTCCTCCGGCGGCGCGTGCGTCGGTCTTGGTCTGAGTCCGAAAAAAATTGACAATATCATCGGTGTCGTCAAGGCTTACACCACTCGCGTCGGCATGGGACCCTTCCCCACCGAGTTTGATGAACAATTCAGCACACACATACGACAGCTCGGCGGCGAATTCGGCGCAACGACCGGGCGGCCCAGGCGCTGCGGCTGGTTTGATATGGTCGTCGTCGAGAATGCGGTGCGCATCAATGGCTTGACAAACCTGGTCATCACCAAGCTGGATGTCCTGGACTCGCTTGCAGAGATAAAAATTTGCGTCGGCTATGACTATGACGGCAGAATTTATGAACACTATCCGGCGGACTTGCCCGCACAAGAAAAAGCCATCCCGGTGCTGGAATCGCATCCAGGGTGGGTTTCGTCAACCAAAGAGGCAAAAACGTGGGACGATCTGCCGATGAATGCGCAAAACTATCTTTTGCGCATCAGCGAGCTCAGCGGCGTGAAAATCAGCATCATCTCTGTTGGACCGGATAGAAATCAGACGATCATCTTAGCGTCGTAGAGGCCGCACCTCATTCGACAGAAACCTTTTTTCTTCTGAATGAGGAGAGCACCCGCATGAAAAAAGCCTTTATCTTCAGCCAGAATCCTTTTGGCGTTGGTTTGATCAGACTCTCTCTCTTGTGAACATAGGCTTGCTTCTCGTCCTCGGTCAATTCCTTGCGGCCGATATTTTCGTGATACTCCCACTCTATTTTCTTCAACGGATTTTCACCAACGGTCACAATTTTCACCTCTATCGTCTCCCAGCCCAGCGTCTTGCAGGCGTGCAGACGACGATAGCCGCTCAAGAGCTCATACTCTTCGGAAATGACAATGGGCTGGATGAGGCCGATCTGACTGATCGATTGGGCCAGCTCTTCAATGTCCCCCTCGTCCATGCGAATACGGTCTCGAATGACGATATCGTCGATGGCGACTTTCATG
>RQOI01000071.1 GCA_003854995.1 Candidatus Zhuqueibacterota bacterium | reverse complement strand
TGCACTTGGCTATATTTTGGTCGAAAATGATTCAAACCGGCAAAAAATTTGATCATAAGAAGACACTTTTGCTGATACTGCTGCTGTCATTTGCCTTACGCCTGACATTCATAGTGATGTTAAAGCCGAATGGCTTTTATTTCAGCGACACTCGTCATTATGACAGCGCTGCCTTGAGTTTGTTATCAGGAGATGGCTTTGGCGACAAATACAATCGCTCTCCCGTCTATCCTGTTTTCATGGCTCTGATCTATGCCGTATTCGGTCACAGTTTTGTCGCCGTTCGATTCGCTGAAACAGTGCTCGGCGTCCTGCTCGTCTGGCTCATCTATCAGATAGCGCGAAAAGCATTTGATGACCGAGTGGCTTTGTTGAGCGCCTCATTGGCCGCTTTTTTCCCGCATTTCGTCATTTTGACCGGACTTTTGTACTCTACGAATCTCTTCACCTTTTGGCTGGCGTGCAGCATTTATTTTCTCATCAAATCAGAGGAGAGTGCGGCCCAAAAGTATCTTCTCCTCAGCGGCATGAGCGCCGGCCTGGCGACGCTGACGATTCCGGCCATGTTTTTCATTCTGCCGTTTTGGCTCTTGTGGCTCATGCTGCGCACCCAGCGCTCGGCCAGATTCAATTTCGGCAAAACCCTCATTTTCTCCGCCGTCGTTCTGGCGGTGTTGACGCCCTGGACTGTTCGCAACTTTCAGAAATACGATCGATTGACGCTCGTACGGCCTGTGCCGCATACGGCATTCCCGACGCTGGATGATCTGGAGGCGCAACGAAAAAAGATCGCTAATGGCTTTGAGGATACAACTGAATATCTGAAAGTGAATCCCAATGGCACGGACGATGACAAGATGGGGCGGATCATTGGCAAATATATCAAGCACCCCGTTCAGGCCTTGACCTACATGCTGAGCGAAATGGGCCATTTTTGGGCGCTCTATCCCGACAGGCTGGATACGCCGTCGCAGGAGTACCAGAAAAAGATTTTGGCGCAAGATCATCGAATGGTGCGTATCAAAGGAATGTTGTGGGATGCCGCTGTCGTTGGGAGCATCATTGTCATGGCGCCGGTCTTTATCTTTTCTCTCATTGGCCTGTTCACCGCCTGTCCCTTGAATCGAAAAAAAATGCTATTGCTGATCTCTATCGCAGCCGTGGCTTTTGGCTATTCACTCGTTTACGCCGAGGTTCGCTATCGAATCCCGATTGAACCCTATGTGCTGATGTTCATGGCCGTCGGTCTCGAAAGAATATATGCCCTTTTGCCGGTACGACGAGAAAAGGAGAACAGCCATGCCACAATCGGCGCCATGCAAACAAACTGGGCACAACACGTCACTTCGACAGAACAGGTCAAATGAAGCCTCTCATGCTCGCTCGTGATCGACATACAAAGGTTTTTCAATTCCTGCTGTTTCTGCTCATCGGCCTTTTCATCGGCGTTGCTATAACGCTCGTCGCTGAGCTGCCGAACGAGGCCTTTTATGTCATCACCATTGGCCTGGCTTTGCCATTTCTCACTTTTTTGGTCAAGGATCTGCGCCGGTTTCTTCTCGTGGCCTCGTTGTGTACGATTCCCGTGCATCTCGACATCAATTTCATGCATTCGTTCGAGCGCCAGGCGGGCGCTTCCACTGCCGGCATTTCGATCACCGATATTTTCATCCTCGGACTCTTGCTCATATGGCTGATCGAACTGGTCACCCGTGCTGAACCTTACGCTCTCTTTTTCAGCCGGATCACGCTGCCGGCCATCCTCTACGTTGAAATGGCCGCCATGTCGATGTTATGGGCGCCGCGCGTCGATCTCGCGTTCATGGAAGTGTTCCGCATGGTGAAGGTCTTTATGCTGTTTTTCATCCTCTTGAACACGATACGTGATCAGCGGGATGTGCGTCTCGCCATGTGGGCGCTCCTCGCCACCGTGGCTTTTGAGAGCATCATCGCCGGCCTGCAAATGGTCAGAGGCGGGCGCCTCGGCCTGGAATTTCTGGGAGAAGCTCCTCCGGATCCGGATGGTGATGCTGCGCTCTGGAGAGTCATGGGGACATTGGGTCATCCAAACAGACTGGCGACCTATCTTGAACTGCTTTTGCCCCTCAGTCTGGGGGCATTCCTGATCGAGAAAAAAGCTGCCCTCAAAGTGACCAGCATCGGCATTTTTGCTCTTGGACTGGCCACGCTCATCATGACCGGTTGCCGCGGTGCCTGGGTCGGTTTTGCCGTCTCTTTTCTGATCTTTATCATCTTTTCTCTTCGGAACAGACATGTCAAAGTGAAGACCATCCTCAAACCGGTCCTTTTGGCGCTGCTGCTCATGCTGATGGTCGCAACACTCTTTTCCGACATGCTCACGCAGCGATTTTTCGGCGATGACTTTGGCTCTGCTGCAAGCCGAATTCCAATGTATCAAATCGCCGTGAACGTCATTTCAGCCAATCCTCTGGGCGGCGTCGGCATTAACAACTATCAGGTCAATATGCGCGAGTACAACGATTCTGTGCGCGCCATGCAATACACCACCATTCCGCGACCGGTCCATAACATGTATTTACTCGTCGCCGGCGAAACCGGTTTTATCGGCTTTGCCGTCATGATTTTGATGCTCGTGTCCCTGATTCGCATACTTGTGCGGACAGCAGCTTCTTCATCTCCCTTTTTTGCGTTGGTCTCTATCTGCATTCTCAGCGGTGTGTGCGCATTTTGTGTGCATGGCCTGGTCGACAAACATCCGCCGGGTGGTTATGCGCCGTTTTACGCATTGATGGCTTTGGCGTCCTCGAGTTTTATCATCAATCGCCGCCGACACAGTTCCAGTCATTTGTGATCTAATCTCGCAATGCTGAAAAAAATGGTATTACATATCGGCGGTGTTTCTGTCGTCCTCATCGCCATCATGATGTTCGCAGCGTTCACGTCCATCCTCCTCGGCCGTACGTTGAGCAAGGAGGAATTTGGTGAATTTTCCCTGATGCGTACTCTGGTCCTGTTCATTGCGCCGTTGGCGGTGTGGGGACAAGACATTGCCACCGCCCGGTTCTTCTCAAAAAATGACGCCTCCCGCTATCGCTGGAGCCAGGCGCTGCGGACCATCATGAGCATCGGCGCTCCGATCACCGTCGTCGCGATTGTCCTCGTTGCCTTTGTCTATGACATTTCGTATTCCAGGCTGGCGGCTCTGCTCCTCGCCTCACTCGCCTATCTGAGCACGCTCTTTTTTTCCAATCTGGTGCGCAGTCGGCAACGGTACGGCCAGGCCATACTCATGCTGAATGGATTTCGTGGCGCTTTTTTTCTCGTCGCCTGCCTGTTGTTCTCGATGAAAAGCATGACCGCCAATCCAGCTATTCTGTCCTATTATGGACTGATCGTCCTTTGGGCTCTATTCAATGCGCGCTATGCTTTTCGTCACATTGAGCAGGGGAGTGAGCCGGTTCCCCGGCAAATGCATACGACCGGTCTTCTTTTCATGGGCAGCCAGGCCTCGACCACCCTGATAGGCTCACTCGACAGTCTCCTCATTCCGGCGCTGCTTGATTTGAGCTCGCTGGCGCTCTACCAGGCGGCAATTGTGCCGGCGCAGATCTTTAACATTCTTGGTCACGCCAGCAAGTATGTCTGGGTGCCCGAGTTCGGCCGTTCAATGGCCGTTCAGACGAAAAAATTATCGCTGCTCGTCGCTCTCGTCGCTCTCCTCATGCTGACGGCAATGGTGATTGCCGCAAAGCCGATTTTGCATATCATGTTTGCCGGGAAATATGATCACGGCGCTGCTGTGCTGCAGATCCTGGTCGTCGCCGGCGCCATTCGATTGCTCTACAACCTCTCCTCCAGCATCATCACCGGCAGGATGGCAGCGGATGCGCTCGGCTGGCATCTCGGCATCACTTTTTCTATGGTGCTTGTTGAGGTGGGTCTTCTTTTCCTGCTGCTGAAGAATTTTGGCGTCATTGGCGCCGCTGTGACAATGCTCGTCGTCACAGCTCTGCGCACGGTCGGCAGTTACATTTTATTGTATAAATTTAGACACCAATTAAGGGACGCAGGAAGCACGCAGTGAATATGATCTATTTATCGAATGAGCGATTCCCCGCGACGCTCGCCTGCACCATCCAGCAGATGCGCATGTGCGAAGCGTTTGCCAAGGCCGGTGCTCGCGTTCAACTGGTGCGTCCCGTTTTTTACGACATGCCGTCATATTCAGTGCCAGAAATATGCGAATTTTATGACGTGGCGCCATGTTTCGAGATGAAGAGATTGTTCTCACTTTTGAGTTTGAGCAAACCTGCGGCGGATGGCGTCAGACACGTGAAAATTCCGCTGGTCGGCGGCTTGTCGCTCCTTATCTCCACCTGGGCTTTTGCCCTGACGTTGCTGAAACGCGGCATTCTGAACCGACCACTCGCCGTCTATTCCCGAAATGTCATCAGCGCTTTTGTCTTTCTCAAATTCAAGCATGGGGCGCGGCGCAAGGATGTCAAAATTGTTTTTGAAGTGCATTCTTTGGATCAGCAGCAGCCAAAGCGATTTTTTCATAAAATTTTACGCGAATCCGATGCGTTGATCTGTATTACAAAAGCATTGAGAGACGCCATCATAAAAAAGTTCGATGTGCCAAAGGAAAAAATACTGGTTGCGGAGGACGGCGTCAGCCACAATCTCGTGCATCAGCCTGTTCCGAGCAAAGAGGAGGCACGCCGAACGCTCGGTATCAAGGCGCAGCAGCTTGTCCTCTACACAGGACAGCTTTTCCCCGGCAAAGGCGCTGACGTTTTTGTCGAGGCCGCTCGATCTTTTGACAAAGAGACGCAGTTCATGCTTGTCGGCGGTCAGGAGCAGTCTGTGAAACAGCTGCAAAAAAGAGTGGCTGCGCAGAATATATCAAATGTCCGGCTGATCGGATTTGTCCCGCCGGCGCGCGTGCCGCTCTATCAGGCTGCTGCAGATCTACTGGTGTTGCCGGCGTCGGCGAATCATGCAATCAGCGCCTATACCTCGCCGTTGAAATTGTTCGAATACATGGCCGCCAGACGGCCAATCGTCGCGAGTGACCTGCCGGTGTTGCGGGAAGTATTGCAGGACGGCTTGAATGCCCTCCTCTTTGAGGAACGGAGCGCTTCGGATCTGGCGCAGAAAATAAGACTCCTGCTCAATGATTCCGGGCTGCAGGAAAAGCTGGCGCAACGAGCATGGCAGCGGGTTCAATCTTTTACATGGGAAGAACGCGCACGTCGTATTCTGGCATTCATCCAAAATGGAACGATGATATGAATATGAAAAACAAACAAAGGCCCAATATTCTGCTGATCTCCATCGACAGCCTTAGAGCGGACCATTTGTCGCTGTACGGCTATGAAAAAGAAACCAGTCCACACCTGACTGATCTGTCATTCGACGGCGTCGTCTTTGAAAATGCTTTTGCCGCCGCAAACTGGACCGGCGCCTCGTTGTCCTCCATCCTCACTGGATTGTATCCCACTGTGCACGGCTATACCAATCAACACTATTATCTGGACAAAGGCCAGGATTCGATAGCTGCCATTCTGAAAAATCACGGTTATAGCACCATCTGTTTTTCCAACAATATGTATCTGAGCGACAAAACTGGCCTCCACGTCGGCTTTGATGATTTTCTCTATAGAGGAGTTTCAATAGGACAGGCGGAGAACAGTGTCAAGACAAAAAATCCAATTCTCCGGCGTCTCAAAGATATTCCGAGTCAGCGAACGAAGACACTTTGGAAAAATGTCGCTGACGCTTTTGATCCGGCAAAGGCCTTGACGCGGGACAAGGGCGCGTATGATACTGAGCGGGCCTTTCAGCAGTGGTTGGGTGGTCATGATCGGCAGAAACCATTCTTCGCCTATATTCATTACCAGGAGCCCCATTCCATTTACTTTCCGCCCTATGCCTATCGCCGTCGCTTTTTTTCTGGTTCATGGCTGGACGAGAGTGCTTACCTGACGTTCGATCACATGCGCTATTTCGCCGGCAAAGCGCATTTTACCGAAACGCAGGTCAGGCACTATCTGGAATTGTACGATGGAGAGATCACCTATACGGATTGGCGGTTGGGACGCCTCACCCAGATCCTCAAGAACCAACGTCTGTTTGACAATACAGTGTTGATCGTCACGGCCGATCACGGCGAAATGTTCGGCGAACATGGCTTCTTTTGGCATGCATTCTGTCTCTATGAGCCGCTGATCCGCGTGCCCTTGCTGCTGCGATATCCGCCATGGTTCGAACGCGACACTCGGTCGCTGGATATCGTGCAGACAACTGATATTGTGCCGACCCTGCTGCACGGTCTGGAAATTGAGTGGGATTATTCGCGTGACGGACAAGGTCAGTCCTTTCTGCACGGATCTCAACGCCAGGCGGCGCTCATTGAAACTTTAAACCCGGAGCCAATGATAGACCGATGGCTGCAGCGCCATGACGATATCAGAAAACAGGATTTCGCCCACTATCTTCGCGATATGAGATCTTTTCGTACGGCAAACGGCAAGCTCATCTCTGCGTCGGATGGTGTGCACGAGTTCTACGATATGAAAAATGACCCGGCGGAATCCTGCACCCTGTATGGCTCCGGTGATCGCCGCGTTGATGAGTATGGTCACGAGCTGAAGAAATGGCTCGATTCGTTCGCGCCTCATATTAGGTCGCATACGACCCAGCCGGGTTTTGACAAGGCGACATGGGAGAAAATGAAGGCGCTGGGCTATGCCTGATCTCCCGCGACCTTTGCAGGCCGGCCATGCGGCTGATCGAATTCGGATCCTGTTTCTCATCCCTTCGTTTAAAACCGGCGGCGCTGAAATTCAGCTGTCCTCGCTGGTGCGAGGCTTGGACAAGTCTGTATTTTGCGTGACGATCGCCGCCTTTTATCGTGGCAACGATCTTGATCAGATCTATGAAAACACACCGGATGTCACCGTCGTCTATCTCGATAAAAAGGGTGCGCTCGATTTCTCCTATTTGCGCCGACTCGTGACCTTACTTCAGCAAGGACGATTCGATATTGTTCAGTGCTACAATCAATCCGCGCGACTTTTTGGCGTGATCGCTGCGAAAATGGTGCATGTCCCCGCGGTCATTGCGACAGAACGGACCGCGCGACCGCTCTACTCCTCGTTCGGCAGCAGGTTCTATCTGTTCCTGGAAAAATTCGCCCTGCGCAAGGCGGATATCCTGATTGCCAATAGTAAAGCCGGCCGTGATTTCGCCATCGCGCGCGGTGTTCGGCGAGAACGGACGCGAGTGATTTATAACGGCCTTGATCCGGCGCGACGACGCATCACTCGAGACCGCGACGTTGTGCGCGATGAATTGCTCATTGCGCAGGATGCATTTGTCATCGGCATGGTCGTACGTGTCGAGGCGCTCAAGGATCCGTTCACCTTTGTGGGGGCCGCTCGATCGATCATTGAAAAATATGATCGCGCGCGATGCCTGCTCGTCGGCGATGGCCCGCTGCTCGACCGCGTCAAGGCATATGCTGACGACAGCGGACTGACGAGTCGAATGATCATCACTGGCCATCGCACCGATGTCGCTGATATGATGAATTGCATGGACGTCATGATCCTGACCTCAAAGCATGTGGAGGGGTGCTCCAATTCCTTGCTGGAGGCTATGGCGCTCGGCGTGCCGGTCATCGCCACTCGAGTTGGCGGCACGGCTGAGGTGGTCGAACACGAAAGAACAGGATTGCTGGTTTCGCCGTCCAGTCCGGCCGAGGTGGCGGCGGCCATCGAAAGACTCTATTGCGATGAGAAAC
This sequence comes from Candidatus Zhuqueibacterota bacterium, assembly GCA_003854995.1. Lineage (GTDB taxonomy): Bacteria > Zhuqueibacterota > Zhuqueibacteria > Residuimicrobiales > Krinioviventaceae > Kriniovivens. Next base: position 365 of record RQOI01000071.1, on the reverse strand, counting down.
TCAGAAAAAGACTCGCCGTAAATGCGCAGCTGCATGTTGACGACAGGTTCTCCCAGGAGGCGATGGTTTGCGGGCACGAGCATCTCTATCTCGAACTTGTTCGGAAACATGCGCCGGCAGGTGGCCGGCCGATGGCTGATATACGGCGACAAAATGAGAGCTATTGCCATCATCGCGCTCATCTTTTCGGTCTGCCCGTCGACCGGATCACGCTGGACGACTGTATTCGTCATTTTGGCAACGTCATTCGGACGGGCCGGCGATGCCACGTCGTCGTCATCAATGCTGCCAAAGTCGTAAAAGCGCGAACAGATGCAGAGTTGCGGCAGGTCATTCATGCTGCCGATCTGGTCGGCGCCGATGGG
>RQOI01000070.1 GCA_003854995.1 Candidatus Zhuqueibacterota bacterium | reverse complement strand
GAATGATAAAAATAATTTCAAGCTGGAATAAGGGACTTTCAGTCCCCTATAAACCTCTGCACTTCCAGTGCAGAGTGGTTTAGTTTCCTCTTTTTCAGGAAGGAGAAACAGCTCATGAAAATTCTCATCGCAGACAAGCTGTCCACTTTAGCCGTGGATGCTCTTAAAAAGCTCGGTTGCTCGGTCACGGTCGATGCGGATATCACAGCCGATCTTTTGCCGGGACGGATTGAGGATTATGACATCCTCATCGTTCGATCCACCAAGGTGACGGCAGCGACGATCGAAGCCGCGGCAGCTCTTTCGCTCATCATCCGAGCCGGCGCAGGTGTGAATACCATCGATCTGGAGGCAGCGAGCCACCGCGGCATCTATGTGGCCAACTGTCCCGGCGAAAACACCCGCGCAGTGGTCGAGCTGGTGATCGGATTGATGATCGCTGCGGATCGTCGTCTCGTCGATGCGGCGCAAGACTTGCGCTCCGGTATCTGGAACAAAAAAGAATACGGCAAGGCGGGCGGTTTGGCTGGTCGCACCCTCGGCATTATCGGCCTCGGTTCGATCGGCACGGCTGTGGCGCAGACGGCGCGCGGACTCAAGATGAACGTCATCGCCTGGTCACGGCGGCTGACGCCAGAGAAGGCACATGATCTGGATATCGGCTATTGTGAATCGCCTGCAGTGGTGGCCGAAAAAGCGGACGTCTTATCCGTGCATGTGGCGGCAGCGCCGGAGACAAAGCATTTGTGCAACGCGGAATTTTTCAGCCACATGAAAGAAGGCGCCATTTTTATCAACACGTCGCGCGGGGATGTCGTCGATACGGCGGCACTCAAGCTCGCCATGCAACAGAAAAAACTTCGGGTTGCCCTGGATGTGTACGAGAATGAGCCGGGGAGCGGCAAAGCCGATTTTGCTGATGTCGAGCTGGCGGGCAAGATCAGCGGCACGCCCCATATTGGCGCGTCAACCGAGCAGGCCTCGGAAGCCATTGCCGCCGCGGTCGTCCGCATCGTCGAACAGTATCTACACACCGGCAAGCCGACGAACGTCGTGAATATTCGGCAAGAGTCGTACGCCTGCGCAACGCTCGAAGTGACGCATTATAACAAGGTCGGCGTCCTGGCGGCGGTGCTGCATGAGATACGCAGCGCCGGCATTAATGTCGAAGAGATGGACAATACGATCTTCACCAACGGCGCTGCTGCCGGCGCGACGATCAAGATCGACGAAAAACCCTCGCCGGCCATCGTCGAAAAGATCAGACAAATCGAGCATGTGATCCGAGTGGCATTTAAGTGATGTCCTGAAAAATCATAGAAAACGGACCGATTCCACTGTCAGCGTCACGGCGCCAAAGTTTGATTCCACACGACCCTGCAGGATGTAGGGCCGCGTGTGCGAGAGCAGGTGCACAAAACGTTCATAGGCCTTGGGGAAAAACGTCGTCTCGTACAGCGCGGTGGTGTCTTCAAAGCTGATGAACTCCATGAGCTCGCTGTTTTTCGTGCTCACAGTCTTGGCGGTGATGAGCCAGCCAATCGTTTGCACGCGTTTGTTGACGAATTTGTTCAACTGATGCGCTCGTACATAGGGCACGTTTTTCAGGCGATCCTCGTAGAGCGTGAGAGGATGGCGCGACGCCAAAAAGCCCAAAATGGCCAGCTCATCCCGCAGCATGGTTTTCATGTCCGACTGTGGCGGCGCCGGTAAAGTCGATAGGGAGGAGCTGTCCTCCTGAAAAAGATCCAGGGATCTGGCAGGGTGGCGAGCTGTGTGCAGATGCAGTTGCCACAAGAGCTGGGGACGCGATCTGTCCTTTTCAACATCATCAAAACAGCCGGCTTTGATGAGAATCTTGACGTCGGCGGGTTCGGCCCGGACGCGGTCGAGAAAATCCTGCAGGGATCGAAAAGGACCGGCCGCCCGATTCCGGATCAGTGCCTTCAGCGTCTTGTGCGCTACGCCTTTGAGCTGCATCAAACCGATGCGGAGCGATCTGCCTCTGCCGACATAGTGGATCTCACTGGCATTGATGTCCGGCATCAATACGGTCAAACCCATTCGCCTGGCCTCCGAGATGTAGCCGAATGGCGAATAGTAGCCGCCCCGATTCGACAGCACCGCTGCCATGAACTCTGCCGGATAGTGCGCGCGCAGCCAGGCGGACTTGTAGGCGACCAGCGTATAGCTCGCCGAGTGCGGTTTGCAGAAACTATAACCTTCGAACGACAGGATCATCTGCCACACCTGCTCGATGATCTCGTCGCGCACGCCCCGCTGTCGCGCGCCGCTGACGAACTGGCGGTGATAATCGCGGAGCTGCCTGGCCTTGTGCTTCTTGCTGACGATTTTACGCAGCAAGTCAGCCGACGCCGGATCAAAACCGGCCAGATGCATGGCAGCCTGACTCATCTGCTCCTGATAGACCATGACGCCCAATGTCTCATCCAGGACCGGCTTTAACAGTGGATGCAGGTGCGACCATGGGGCGCCGTGCAGTCGCTTCACCCACTCCTGAATGTATTGATTGGAGGCGGGCCGGATGATCGATGTGACGATGACGTTCAGTTGATAGTGATCCCTCTGCAGATAGTCCGCCAGAGAAAGGCCGTGTGCCACCTTTTGCAGCAGTTGCCGGGTGGCCGGGCTTTCAAAATAGAATACGCCCATGGTGTCGCCCCGGTAAAACCGCTCGATCGTGCCCACATCCTCGTTCGGATTC
>RQOI01000069.1 GCA_003854995.1 Candidatus Zhuqueibacterota bacterium | reverse complement strand
GTCAGCTCGAACGGTCCGATGCCGATGTTCACGTCCGGACCATAATAGGTGATCTCGTTGGTGATGTCATAGTCCCAGATGGCGCTGACCTCCTTGCCGGTGTAATAATAGACTCCGAAGCTGCCGACATCGCCGATGCCCTGGTTGAGACGCACGCCAATGTTTTTGTACTTGTCGGCATCAAATATAGCGTCGCCGCCGGCGTCGCCGATACCATTGCCGTTGACGATCTGGCCGATGAGATCAGTGCCGGTCTGATCAATGGTGTAGGCGAGGGTGATGCCGCGGTCGTACGCCAGATTAGTCACTGAATTGCCGACGCGCGCCTTGTAGATGTGATAGTCCTCGTAGGAGAGGCGCAGCTCGCGTTTCATCAACGGATCGCACGTCTGGAACTGACCGATCATGATATCGAGGTTGGTTTTAAGAATGTTGTCGAAATGGACATAGGCATCTTCCACGCCGGCGACCTCGCCCCGTTCGGACATGTAAAAGTAAAAATAATAGCCGATATTTTTGTACAGGGTTCCGCCGGACAATAGCTTGACGCCATACGGCGTCTGCAGATCGCTCTCCGCTTCATCATTCGATTGATACAGGCCGTAGCCCTCGAAACGGGCGGCCAGGGGGAATTCTTTATTGAGCCACAACAGGTCATCGCCGGCCGTGACATAGTCGCGCTCTTTTTCCTCTTCTTGCAGAATAAAGCCGGCGCCGGCATAATCATCGCCATAGGGTTTGAGCTTGGGAAATGGCGCGTGGCAGGTGGAACATGATATTTTATAGCGGCGCGCAAAAGCCGGGATGGCTTGAGCCTCGTCTAGGGTGAACAGATTTGCCAGCAGAAATAGCGTCAAGAAAATGAGTGAATTTTTCATCGGGATCTCCTTTGCTGGATGATGACTCTGCGAATCTCGGCGTCCTCTGCGGTTGAGATGTTTTTGGCTGCTGCCGATGACCGCGCCGAGCTCTTGTGTTTTAGTTCACGAATTACTCAGGTTTACGGCTTTTCTCGTGCAACATGCGCATTTTTATTCATAAACCTCGATCCACGTCTCCGCTGTATTGACGAGCATGATCTCGCTCTCGTCTGCCGGCACGCCGAGAAAATCGGCCACTGGCTTGACAAGCTTTTGATAATTGAGTACAGCCTTGAAGGTGACCTTGCCGACCGCAATGTCGTCGGGCAGTTGCCAGGTGTAGGTCTCGATTTTCGTCTCCCTGGGGCCGATGCGATAATCGACGCCGAACGTCGCGGTGTTCCACTGCATGATGGTCATCACGCCATTCGGATCCAGATAGGGCATGCGGAAGATGCGGTCGCCGACCGGCACGCCGTCGCGCGCCACGCCTTTGAAATCCTCGATCCCCTTTGGCAAGCCCATGTCGATGTAGGCCAGCTCGTCCGAGGCGATGGTGTACTCTTCGCCGGCAAAGCCCTTGCGATCGACCGGTAGATGATATTCCTGGCCATTCGCATCGGTCGCCGTGACGTGCAGCCAGAGGATGCGATCTTCCACAGAGCCGGTCGGGATTTTGTGTCCCGCCTTGCCGTTGAAGAGCTGCACCTGCAGCTCGACGGTATCATCGTATTCGACCTCGCGTTCGGTTGGGTGCATGCGGATCTCGATGGCGCCGCCGACTTTGCCGGGATCATGCGCGCCATGGAAGAGATGCTGCGCCACCATGTCCTCTTGCGCCATTTTGGCGTTGCGACCGAACGCCTTTGGCATGTGGCACTGGTGACAGGGCACGTCCTGCTCCGCGTACGGGCCTTCCAGCCATTCGATCTGCGTGGATTTCACCCAGAGGCCATAGGGATTTTTTTCGTTATGGCAATTGGCGCAAAACTCGGCTTCGCCGTAGACATTCAGCTTGGCCGTCACGTGATGCGGCGATTCGAGGCCTTCCTTGGTGCCATATTTTGTCAGGCCGGGATTCGATACATAGCTAAAATTATTCGGATAGTCGTCATCCGTTTTGATGGCGGTGATGGTATGGCAAAAGTCGCAGCTCACGCCTTCATTGGCGCGCGAGCCCTCTGCGGGGCGCGGCGGCGTCACGTCGCCGGCCAGGTAGGCGAGCGGCGCGTGGCAACCGTTGCAGCCGTCCACAGGCCCTTTCAGACTCGGGACTTTTTCCGCATGCGGTACGGCGAGGTCAAAATATTCGATCTCGTCCCAGTGATGCGTATAGGACTGCGACATCATCGCCTGCTGCCATTGCATATAGATGTCAACGTGACAACTGTAGCATGTCTCGGGCTTTTCGAACTGATCGTACTCTTTCGAGCCCAATGCGGCTTCGCCCGACAAGAGTTCCTGGGCCGACAGGCTGGCGGCCAGAATAAGCAAACAAAGAGATATACTTTTATACATATAAAATCCGCCTCAAATTAATGAAGAGATGACAACAAATATAGCGAATATAATTTGCGGTGCAAGCGAAAAAAAAAGTCATCGATTTTGTCTGTCAAACTTTGTCCTCATGCTTGCGGCGATTCGGTCGCTCCTTTGTCTTCATCTGATTTTGTTGGTTTTTTACCCGCTCTGGTTTTCGATTCCCTCACCGCCGGTTTATCGTCAGCGACTGCGGTATTGTCTTTTTCGGATTTCCTTGCGCGCGTCCGGCCCGTCCTTTTCGGACCTGCCTTATCTGTCGTTTCTCCCGGCTTTGTCTTGGCGCGCGGTGCGCGTCTGCTGCTCACGGCTGTCGGCTTTGTTTTAACGGGAGCAGCGATCGCATCCTTTTTCTCCTCTGCCGGCGCCTCCTGTTTTGCCAGCGGCATTTGCTTTGGTTTTTCTTCGCGGATGATGGCGGAATCGGCCAAGTCTACCGTCGACAAGGGGGCTGCGGATTTGGGTCGTCTTTTCACCTTGCTGATGAACAGGATCAGCGAGAGGGTGATCAAGGCGACACCGATGGCGAACAGCCAGGCGCCGCTCCTCCTGGTTCGCTGCGCGGCCTGTTCGCGCAGGACCAACTCTCTTTCTTTCTGCTGCAACTGTTTGCGCAGCACCTCCAATTCAGCCTGTTTCTCCTGCAACAGGTCTTCCTTTTCGCGCAGCGATCTCAGCAGCACTTCGGCTTCGGCGCGCATGGAATCAACCCTGGCGGTCTCCGCCTGCAGCGATTGTCGTCGCGCTTCCCGATTGAAACGAATGCCATCCTGAATGGATGGGCGCTGCGCGTCGGATTCCGTAGACTCTTGGCAGGCGCTAAAAAGAATGGCTGTCACTGACAAAGCCAGAATGGCAGTGACGATCCAGTGCTTTTTCATGATATCCCCTTTCACAAGGTGCACTAAAATCGAGAGCTTTCTACAGTCTGTGTTCACAGCTATTAAAATTAGCCTTTTTTCGTAAACATGCAAGGTTTTTACGCAAAGGATAAAGAATTTAGCCGCTGAGATATCATTTTTCCCTGCAAAAAGTGCTTCGTAATGCACTCTTTGCTTTGTATATTATTCATCTTTTTCTGCGCTTTTTATCCGTATTCAGTACAAGTAGATCAAGCCTTGTTCAAAAGTTTATATTTTCTATTTTACCATAAAAAGCTATAATAGATTGGATCTCTGATGAAGTTAAAACTGGCCATTTTGGGCAATCCTCCTCGTTATCCTGAAAAATTATTCTTGACTCGCCCGACAGTCCCTACGCTGGAAGAGTTGGAGCCTTATATCAAGGACATTTTGCAAAACAGATGGTTGACCAATAATGGCAAATACGTCGTTGAAATTGAAGAACGCCTGCGGGAGTATTTGTCAACCAAGTATTGTTCCGTCTTTTGCAATGGCACGCTAGCGTTGCAGCTCGCCATATCTTCAATGCGACTCAGCGGCGAGGTCATCACCACGCCGTTCAGTTTCGCCGCTTCGACGCACGTTCTCTATTGGAATCAGATCACACCCGTATTTTGCGATATTGATCCCGATACCTACAATATCGATGCGACAAAGGTCGAATCTTTGATCTCGCCCAGGACGACGGCCATTTTGCCTGTGCATGTCTTTGGCAATCCATGCGACTATAGGGCATTGAGTAAAATAGCATCCTATCACGGTCTAAAAATCATCTATGATGCGGCGCACGCCTTCGGTGTCAAGCTGCATAAGCGTTCGATCGGCTCTCTGGGTGACGCTTCTGTTTTCAGCTTTCATGCCACCAAGCTTTATAATACGATAGAGGGTGGGGCGGTCACGTGCAAAGACCGCAACCTGGACATTAGACTGAAGGACATGCGTAATTTTGGCATTCGCAATGAAGAAGAGGTGATTGCGCCGGGAATAAACGCAAAAATGAACGAGATGCAGGCGATATTCGGTTTGCTCAATTTGAGAAAAGTCGATCATGGCATTCAGCAGAGGAAATTGCGATATGAGGCATATCGCGAGGCGTTGATCAAGATTCCCGGCATCAAATTTCAGAAAATTGCACCGGATGTGGAGTACAATTACGCCTATTGCTCTGTTGCCATCGATCCAAAGGAATTCGGTTTGACCAGGAATCAGGTTTATAGATGTTTTCGAGCCGAAGGCATTTTGGTCCGCAAATATTTTTATCCCCTGATCAGCAGTTTTCCGTGTTACAGTTCGCTGCCATCAGCGGACAAGAGTCGCCTTCCAACGGCCGCTCTTGTCAGTGACCGGATTTTGTGTTTGCCTCTATTCGAGGATCTGCCTTTGCATGACATATCGAACATCATTGAACTGATGGGGCTATTCCATCAGAACAGCACAGAAATAAGTAGAGTGGTGAACTAGGACCCTAGTGGGCAGACTCGCTCTTGTATTCTCCATTTGTAAAATAATTGTCGTGACGCTGAATTCTATAGATATAAGCCCATCGATGACCTGCAGTCAATTTTTCCAGCAATTCAAAATGGCCATATGATTGACCATCGAAAAGCTGTTCCAATAAATAGAGTTTTTGATACTTGTAGCGCCACTGATAAATACCATCCGATTCCTTGTCCTGCGGGTTATCGTGATAGACGACGGCCATAAAGCTTGCTTTTTTCTCGCCAAGCTCTTGAATGAAATCATCCATGTTGGTTGATTTGAACTCGCTGAAAGCAATATAGTCCGACTTTTTCAGATTCGAATAGTAATTGGCAATGGTGGGCTGGTTGATCACCATGCGGTCTCCGGGACGATAGTTGTCTTTATACCATTCGCCGACGAGACGATACTCTGCTTTGGCATATTTTAGATGGAATAATTTTTTGCGGGTCAGTGCGTCCTGGCGAATAGCAAAAAGAACTGCAATGAGGACAATGAGGACCTTGATTGTATCGAGCTTGATGTGAAAATCCCAAATGTGCATAAAGTATGCAACTGCTATAGAGCCGAACAGAATCCCTCCATAGCTGGCCACTCCCTGTTTTATGACATATAAAAGAATGATGAGCCAAGTTGACGAGATAGCAAGAATTCGAACCGACCTGATCGACAATTTCGAAAGAAATGTCGAAATGACATTTTTGTCCGGAACAAGGCTCGAAATAAAAGCTGCGCCGGCAAAGATAAAAATATGGCCAATCCACTGCACATTCAAAGTGTATTCCGGAATGACCGAAGGATAGAGCGAGTGAAAAATGATGTACGCGAAATAGAATAGAATGATGGCAATTGATCTATTTTTAAATTGAAACCAGAGGTAGCCGCAGCCGACAAAGCTCAGTACTGACAAACAAATGACAGCATATTTTGTCAACGATGCATAGGGTAGAATGGCCAGATTTCCAAATAAAACACTGAGAAATTTGTGGGGAATGAAAGTCATGTTGGTCTTGAAATAAAATCCATATGGATTGATAGAGCCGGTGCTTTGGCTGTTTAGGTAAATCCAAAATCCTACCCCCGAGGCGGCGAACAGGGAGTAGAAAAGCGATTTTAGTCTTAATTTTCTATATTCAAATAAATCATGTAAGAAAAATGCCGGGATGAGCAGCGCGCCTTCATATCTTGTAAGAGAGGCCAGCGCGGCGAAGAAATAGCATAGATGACTTTTCTTGAGATGAAAATAGAATGCGCCAGTTACAAATACCAGCGTAAGCATTTCTGATTTTGGCGCAGTCACCAGCATATTTGTCAGAGGATTGATGGCAAAAAGCCATGCGATAAAAAAAGCAAATTTGCCGAAATAATTCCGGCTAATTTGAAAAATGAAAAACAGACTGAAGAGACACGCGGCCAGATTGATTACTCCCGCGGCATAAAGCTCACGCTCTGCGACGGGCAATAGCAAGGAAACAAGGGCAATGCAAATTGAATACAATGGCATCCGTTTGATATTTTCCGGCAACTCTAGATTGCGAAATGCAATTGCCTTGTCCCGGAAATCGAAAAAGTCGCTTTCCGGCACAAAAAAGCCTCCCATATGAACAATTCCATACAAAAGCGCAGCAGCAACAAGTATGAAAAGATAATTCTGTTTCTGTTTATCATTTGATAGATGATTCAATAGTGTCAAGCTCAGCTCCTTTCACGATCCTATATTTCATCAAAAATGAAAATTTGATTTCAACAAAGAATGTGATATTAATTACAAATAATAATAAATTTTGGAGACGCAAATTTTTAAGTTTCCAAGATGAATAAATAATTTGTTGAAACCCCAGGAGCGCATGCAAACGCACGTTTTGCATTCACATATTGTTATTTGGCATAATTCTGCTTTTCTTCAACTGCTTAATCATGGTGTACTTGCTGCCGATCCCATGTACTAGAGTGAATCCTTTCTTGCGGTATAACGCGATGGCTCTGCAATTATTACAGTATACCTCTAACATCAGCCTCTCAAAGCCTCTTTCCCGCGCGTCATTTGTTGTTAGATGAAGTAGTTTTGACGCTATCCCCTGTCCCTGGCAATCTTGCCTGATACTTACATTCGTTATATAACCTATACGTTCTTTTTTATTGTTCAAATAACATGCGACCAAACCCACCAGCTTGTTGCCAAGCCAGGCTTCAGACGTGACAGCATTTTTGCAAATCTTGTGGCTATATTTATTGATATCAACATAAGAGTCAAGCGGCGGTTCAAAACAGTCCGCACACTCTAGCAAATGTTCTTCAATTTCTTTGCAACTGGCACTATTCATTTTATAGCTGATTTCAAAGCAATTCATAGTTATCCAGCATTTGTGATATTTCTTCCGGTCCGTTGAACATCATTACGTCGATAATCGACAGCCCAGGCTCAAAGGACGGCCTCCCTTGATCGTACGCGTTCAATTTCATCTGGTGAAACTTGAGCTTGATATTGTTTTTTTCATATTTATCCCGGTCAAAAAAGCTCATCCCTCCAGGCGGATTCCAGTACTCAGTGACGCCCCCCACAGCCTTGCAGATATTCAAGGCCCATTCATCGGGTTTCAGGGCAGCTTCTATTTTAAATCCCATAGTGGAAAATATATGTATCGGTGTGAAAATATTCAAGTAATCACAGACTACATTGCATACCTTTTCGTTAAGCCTGGTGATGTCATTATATTCGCATGCAAAGCAATCGTTCAAAAGGTTTATTACATTGTTATAAAATGGCGCTGTTCTCTTGTAATGCTGTATCTGGGCTGCTATCTTTTCTTTCCATTTTTGATCATTGCATATTTCAATATCTTTGATGACGGTTTCCCGTGCATGCTTTTTCAAGGGAACTTTAATGTACTGCCAGCCCTCATTCGGTTTCAATATCCGGTTGCGTTCTATCCACCCATGGCGGATGAACTGAACCGTATCAAAAAGTATAAATCTATCCGTATGCTTAATCAGGCTAAAGTAACCAAGATAAGGCATAAAATACGGTTGCATGATGCCCAATTTCATATTTTATCCTCTTGTTCTTTATTAAAGCAAAGATCGCAAAGTAACTCCCAGGTACATTGAGCTCTGTTTTTCTCGGCATATCTCTGCGATGATATTTTTTGACAGCTGTATGCACTGTCACGTGCTGCACCATAATGGCTGGTGCCGAAGGCTGCGCCAAGATCTCTGGTGAATAAGCCAGAATAGCTGTTTGCCCAAGCCGAAACAGAAATATACACCCTCATCTTAATGCCCAGTATTTTATTCCGATAAAGTTTATGACAACGACAAGAGGAATGATGAACATTTGTGCAAGTAAGGGCAGAAGAGAAAAATGGTCGACTAAAAATTTTAATAATAACATATTCAGCACGTAAGAAGAAATATATACCAGAAAATATTTTGGCAGCCTTTTTCTAAAGGTTATCTTTTCTTCAGGCTTGAAGACCCAAATGAAATTAATAAGATAGGTAAAATAGACACCTAACAACCATGAAAGAGTAAAAGCGAATTCATATCTGAAATCTAAAACATATAAAAAAGTTATATAAAGAACGAGAGTGAAAAGAAAATTTCCTATTCCGACGAACGAATATTTTATAAAATGATTAAAATTTTTGCTAATAAAATCACTTTTAAAAATTGTATGGTCATCACAATTATTCATATATTTTTTCAATGATGTATTGTGGTCTGTTCCTCACCTGATCTAATGCTCGCCAGAGATATTCACCAATGATGCCGAGCATAAGCATTTGAAAACCGGAGAGGACTAGCAGCAAAATCATAATGGGAGCCCAGCCGGTAAATGGTACATCACCGTAAAACCAGGCAACAACTATCCAAATGGCATAAATGAAGCCCAAAGTGGCGACGATAATTCCGGTAATAGACATCAAACGAATTGGGAAAAATGAATAATTTAAAACTCCATCGATCAGTGTTTTGATCTTTTTTGCCAAAGTCCAACGCGATTTTCCAACAAGCCTCTCTCTTCTTTTGTAGGGGATAAATTTTATACTAAATCCCGACCATAGAATACTTCCTTGCCAGGAAAAATTTGCTTCAGCTTTTGCAAAAATTGTATCTTTAACAATCTTGCCAAGTAGCGCATAGTCAAATCCACCTATTGGCATATTGGCAAAACAGAGCACTTTCATGAGCCAATAAAATATTTTGGAGGTGAATATTCTGATGAATGATTCATCCCTTCCTTCTCTGGTACAGATAACTATTTGGTAGTTTTCATTGAAATGGAACTTTAGCATTTCATTTATCAACTCCGGCGGATCCTGTAAATCCGCAGAAATATTTATAACGCACTGGCTTTTGGAGTGATTATAGCCAGCCAATGTGGCTGAAGCTTGACCAAAGTTCCTCGTCAATTTTATAACTTTTACTAAACCAGGATGAAGCTTAAATATTTCTAAAAGCTCATGAAAAGATTTGTCCTTTGAGCCATCGTCGATAAAAATTATCTCTCCCTCAAGTTCAGGATTTTTATCAATTACTTTTTCTTTTAATTCACTAAATGTTTTATCGAGTTCTCCCTCGTTAAAATAAACTGGTACAATTATCGAATAGCTGTTCATAAAGGTTTCTCCTTGTCAACATGGCATTGGATCTAGAGAGAGAGATAGGAAGAATATTTTTCTGGGAAAATATTTCGGTAATTACTATATTTTTCTGCAATACGTGTGATTTCCTTTTTGCCGTACCATCGACTAAGCCCCGGATTACTTTTTTCTATTATTCTTGATAGCAGTTATAACGTCAAGTACGTTGCGAGTTTTCCATCGCCCAAGCACAATTTTGCGGTTTCAAATGGTTTTAGATTACTATTAACTGGTGTATAAATTTGTGAATTAACAAGTTCGATTGCCGGTTCAAATTTTAACTTTTTTTTCGAAAATGTGCAACAAAATATAACAATAAAAACTAATTTATCAATCAATCAATACGGATAACCATTGATACCGCAGAAGATTATGAGGCGATAGCAGTCGATTCCGTCGTCCATAAAGTAGATATCGAATTCAACGGTAAAAATATTTCGCTCATCAGAAATATCGACTCGAGGATCCACTGAAAATTCTCTTGATTCTCGGATGGCAAGTCGGTATATTCTTTCTCAATCGTTTTCGTCAATGATGCCATACTCATTATTTTCAGGATGATCTGATGGAACTTGGTCGCGTCGAAGGAACGGTCGTATCAACTGCAAAGGTGGATCGCCTCCTGGGATACAAGCTCTTGCTGGTCAATTTGATCGGCCCGGATGGCAAAGCGACCGCCAATTATCTCGTCGCCGTCGATGGCGTCGGCGCCGGCAAGGGTGAAGTGGTTCTATTGGTGCGGGGAAGCTCGGCGCGGCAGAGCAAAACGCTGCAATCGGTGCCGACCGACACCAGCATCGTCGCCATCGTCGATTCGATCGAGCTGAAGGGGAAAGTGGTGTACGATAAAGCAAAGGGCGCCTGATGCGACTTGGCCGCGTGATTGGCAAGGTGTGGGCGACGATCAAGGATGAGCAGCTGGATGCGGTCAAGCTGGCGATCATCGAGGTCGTCGACGAGAACAAACATGCCACGGGAACGACCTTTGTCGCTGCCGACACGATCGGCGCGCGTGATGGCGATATCGTCTTCTGGGTCGGCGGCGGTGAGGCGACACGACCTTTCGTTGATCGAAACATTCCCAGCGATGTCACCATCGTCGGGCTCGTCGATTCTCTGGATTTGTAAATATGATGCTTGCGCAAGTCATTGGCAGCGTGGTGGCGACAATGAAACACGGCTGCTATGCGAATAAAACTCTTCTTCTCGTCAAGCAGGTGTCGCCGCAACTGCAGCTGCAAAAGGGCGTGCTGGCGGCCGTCGATCTCGTCGGCGCGGGCAAAGGCGACATCGTGCTGGTCGCGTCCGAGGGGCGCGCCGCTGAAGAGCTCTTGCAGTTTCCCTGCCGTATGCCAATTCGTTCCGTCATCGTTGGCATTATCGACAGCATTGATGGAGTGGATGTCTGATGCCAGAGCAGGACTTGCAGCAGCTCGTTGAAAAAATTGTCCAGCGCGTCCTGCAGCGCGTGGCGGCGGATCCGGAGCTGTCGCAGCATCTGAAAAAGGGAGCTGCGCCGACGAGCAATATGCCGACCATTGCAGGCCAGCAGCCAGGGGCCACTGCTGCGGAGGAATTGGCCTCTGAAAACGACCGGATTGCCTTGATGAAAAAGTTGTATACTGAAGACGATATTCGCGCATTGGCCAAGGGCGGAGAAAAAAGACTCGTCATCACACGGAAAACAATCGTCACGCCCGCGGCGCGCGACGCGGCCAGGATGATGGGAATTGAAATTAAGGTTGAATGATCGATATTCATCATTCTTTTCCATGTCATGTCTCTGATCGATAAAGTTAAAGCAGCCGGCGTCGTCGGCGCCGGCGGCGCCGGCTTTCCGACGCATGTCAAGCTCGGCGCGCAGGTCGAATGGTATATCGCCAACGGCGCCGAATGCGAGCCGCTGATGCACAAAGATCGCGAGCTCATGACGCACTTTGCCCCCGAGATCGTCGGCGGACTGCTGCTGGCCGCCGAATCGACGCGGTCCAGGCCGGCCATCGGCGTGAAGCGAAAAAATAAAACGGCCATCGCGGCGCTCAAGGATGCGATCAAAAAGAGCGATGTCCAGCTCTATTATTTCGATGACTATTACCCGGCCGGCGATGAATACGAGATCGTCCATACGATCACCGGCCGCCTCATCCCGCCGCAGGGATTGCCTCTGGATGTCGGCTGCGTCGTCAATAATGTCGAGACCCTCTATAATATTTACAACGCCGATCGCGGCCTGCCAGTGACCGAGACTTTCATGACCATCACCGGCTGCGTGCAAAAGCCGGTCACCACCTGGGCGCCCATCGGCATGCGCGTCATCGATGTCCTTGATCTCGCCGGCGGCACGACCATCGACGATTTTGCCATCATGGAGAGCGGCTTGATGATGGGCAAATATGTCCAGAATATCGATCAGCCAGTGACCAAAACGACCGGCGGCCTCATCGTTCTGCCGCGGGAGCATAACCTGATTTCACGATATACAAAGACGCAAAAACAGATGGACCGCATCGGCCATTCGGCGTGCGATCAATGCAGCTACTGCACGGAGCTGTGCCCCCGCTATCTCCTCGGCTATGACGTTCAGCCGCATCTCGTCATGCGCAGTCTGGGATTTTCGCGCCCTGGCGCCGAGCTCTGGAACACTTATGCGCAGCTCTGTTGTCAGTGCGGCTTGTGTACGCTCTATGCCTGTCCCGAAGCGCTCTATCCGCGCGAGGCGTGCGTAAAAAGCATGCATGATCTGCGCGCGATCGGCAGAGGAAAATGGGAGGGAGCGCGCGAGGTCAGGCCGCACCCGACCAAGGCGTTTCGTCGCGTGCCGGTCAAGCAGCTGATGACGCGGCTCGGCGTCCATCGGTACGAGGCTGAAGCGGCGTATGTCCAAATGAAGGTGCAGCCGGCGGTCGTGCGCATTCCGCTCAAACAGCACATCGGCGCAGCAGCCGAGCCCGTCGTCAAGAAGGGCGAGACGGTTCACAAGGGTCAATTGCTCGCGCAGATTCCCCCCGGGCAGCTGGGCGCCACGATACACGCGAGCATGACCGGACGCGTTTCGGCCATTGAAAACGACATGATCATCATCGAGGCATAGATGAAGGCGGATTCGATCGGATTACTGGAACTGAACAGCATCGCGGCGGGCATGCAGATTGTCGATGCCGTGCTCAAGGCCGCGCAGCTGGAGCTGATTCTGGCGCGCACGATTTGCTCGGGAAAATACCTCATCATCGTCAGCGGCGATGTGGCGGCAGTGACCGCCGGCATCGAGTCCGGCACAACTCTGGTCGAGGGAGCGGTGATCGATCGCTGCATCATCCCGCGCGTCCACCCGGCCATTTTGCCGGCCATGTCAGGCGCCAGCCAGGCAGCGGCGATCAAATCGCTTGGCATCATCGAATCGTTCTCCGTCGCGGCGCTGCTGGAAGCGGCCGACATCGCCGCTAAGGCCGCCAATGTGGCGATCGTTGAGATTCGTCTGGCCATGGCCCTGGGCGGCAAGGCGTTCGTCATTCTCACCGGTGATGTGTCGGCGGTCATTGCCGCGGTCGACGCGGGCGCGGCAGTCGTGGCGGAAAAGGGCTTGCTGGTGAATAAAGCGGTTATTGCGAAACCTGAACCAGGATTGTATCGAGATTATATTTAGAGATAATATGCTGACGAACGATGATAGAAGGATTGCCCTTGAGCTAAAAAAACGGCTTTCTGGCAAACTCAAACTTGAAGAAATTATTGTCTTTGGTTCTCGTGCGCGAGGCGACAATCGCAAAGATTCCGACTTGGATATTTTTATCAAACTTGATTCTATCTCTAAAGATGAGCGTGGAATGATATCGGATATCGCGGCCGAGATCGGCTTTGACAACGACTGCCTCATAACGACCTTTGTCGCAACCAAGGATCAGATTGAATACGGCCCTATTGGCGCGAATCCTATTCTAAGAGCGATTTATGACGAGGGCATTCAGCTATGAAGCAGAAACAATTAATCAGCATGATAGCCTATCGAATGCAGCAGGCCGATGATTCATTGAATGAAGCTCACATATTGCACCGAGAGCGGGCATACCGAGGGGCCATCAATCGTGCTTACTATGCAATGTTTTATGCTTTATTAGCGTTACTGGCTACGAAGCATCTTGGCAGTTCAAAGCATAGTGGCGTGATTGCACTTTTTGACCGCGAATTTGTCAAACCAGGTATCTTTAGCAAAAATATGTCAAAATCTATTCGAATTGCTTTTGAAAATCGGCAGGATCATGACTATGGTGAATTTGTCGAGCTAGATGATGAAAATTCTGATGAGATGATTCAAATGGCTGAACGTTTCATTACGTCTATTAGAGATTATCTTGTCAAGGAAGGATTCATGAATACAGTAGATGAGTGATTTTATGAATTCAACAGATCTAGTTGCCAAAATTGAAAATATAGTCCGCGACATCATCAACGAAATGCTGCCGCCGTTCGGCGATCGCACCGTAGCCATCGGCATCTCGGCGCGGCACATGCACATCACGCCCGAGCATCTGGAAATCCTGTTCGGTCCCGGGAAAAAGCTGACCAAACTGAAAGATCTGGCCCAGCCGGGAGAATTTGCCGCGAACGAGACCGTCGCGATCGTAGGACCCAATATGCGCATGTTCAACAAGGTGCGAATTTTGGGCCCGGTTCGGGAGATATCGCAAATAGAGCTGCCCTATACGGACGGCGTTTACCTCGGCCTCGATTTGCCCTATCGACTTTCCGGCGATATCGAGGGCTCGGCGCCGATCACCGTCATCGGTCCGGCCGGTGTGCTGCGGCTGCCGGAGGGCGCCATTCGCGCGCTGCGCCACGTCCACATGAATCCGCAGGACGCAGCGCGACTGGGTTTGAAAGATGGCGACAAGATTCAGGTCAAGACGCACGGGCCGGCGAGCATCACGTTCAACGATGTCATCGTGCGAATCAAGGACGGCCTCATACGGCAGATGCACGTCGATACGGATGAGGCCAATGCCGCCGGATTTGACCGAAACAACTGGTTTGGAGAGATGATCATTTGACCATGGACGAGAAATTAGTATCCGCAATCGTTGAGGAAGTGATGAGCCGCATTGGCTCTCGGAGTGGGGCGGCGCCGGCTCGACCGGTGTCATCGGCCACCGGCATATTCGAAGAGATGAGCGATGCCATTGATGCGACGCTCGCGGCGCAGCAGCAGTGGGCCGAGATGAAAAAGCGACAGCGCGAGACCGTGATCGCTGCGCTGCGCCGGGCCATGCACGACCATGCGGAGACCTTTGCGCGCATGGCGTGCGATGAGACCGGCATGGGGCGCGTCGAAGACAAAATCATCAAGCACCACAATGCGGCCGATGCTACGCCCGGCACCGAAGATCTGGAAGGCAAGTCATGGAGCGGCGACTATGGCCTGGTCTACGAGGACTGGGCGCCGTATGGCGTCATCGCCGCGATCACGCCGTCCACGCATCCGATCCCGGTGCTGTTGAACAGCACCATCATGATGCTCGCGGCGGGCAACGGCGCGGTGTTCAACGTGCATCCGGCGGCGAAAAAGGTGTCGGCCTATGCGATGGAGATTTTCTCCAAGGCCATCGTCGATAGCGGCGGCCCGGCCAACATCATCTCCATGGTCAGGGAACCGACCATGCAGACCATTGATATCCTTTTCAAACACCCGCGCCTTCCCATGATCGCCGCGACCGGCGGCCCTCTCGTCGTGGCTGCTGCCTTCAAGGCCGGCAAAAAAGTGATCGCCGCGGGCCCGGGAAATCCGCCCGTGCTGGTCGATGAGACGGCGTGTCTGCAGAGGGCCGCGAAGCGCATCATCGACGGCGCTGCATTCGACAACAACATCCTGTGCATCGCTGAAAAGGAGGTGTTCGTCGTCGAGCGGGTTTATGCTGATTTCATAAAGACCATGCAGGATTTCGGCGCCGTTCCCTTGAATGATGCGCAGATCAGCGCCCTGACGGCCAAAGTGTTCAGCCACAAGGATGGCCATGTCGCGGTCAGCCGCGAATTCATCGGCAAAAATGCCAATGTCCTCGCCAAAGCTGTTGGATTGAACCTGTCCGACGATGTCCGCCTGCTGTTCGGCGAAACGACGGCGGATCATCTGTTTGTCCAGGAAGAGCAGATGATGCCGTTTTTGCCGATCGTCAAGGTCAAGGATGCGCAGGAGGGCATTGAGCGGTCGGTGCAGGCTGAGCATGGCTTTAAGCACACGGCGATGATCCATTCGAATAATCTCGATGTCATCACAGCGTTCAATAAAGCCATCGACACGGACATTGTCGTCGTCAACGGCGCCAGCACTGCCGGCAACGGCGGCTATACAGG
>RQOI01000488.1 GCA_003854995.1 Candidatus Zhuqueibacterota bacterium | reverse complement strand
TCGAGGTCAAAAGGATCTCCCTTTTTGAAAAAGATGGAGAACTGGCCGCCCTCGGGGCCAAGCCAGAAACGATCCTCGCCGCCGAAGGCGTTCATGTGCCTGTTGTTTTCGCCGGACGCGATGAGCTCACGATTGATCCAGCCGAAACTCAAACCGTCACCGCCGTCGGCGGTGCTGGTCATGATCCGACCTTGCAGTCCCGGCACAACCGCGATCTGCGCGCGGCCGTCTTTTGTCAGCACGAGCACATCCGCATACTTGCGCAGAAATGCCACATCGTCTTTGAACATGATGCCATGCCCCTTTTCATTTTCAGCACACGCGCAGAGCAGGACAATAAATCCGACGAGCGCTATCCGCTTGTTCATCTCTATCCATTCCTCACATAATAACTGGTGCTTTCTTCTGAGCGAGAACGTTCATTTGAGCAACAGCGTCTTGCCAAAATGCTGACCGGCTGGTGAGAGCATGCGGTAAACATACAAACCCGAGCTCACATCAGCATCCCACTTTTTCGTGTAATAACCCGCCGAGTGATAGTCATCGACCAGCGTTTTGATGAGCCTGCCGTTCATGTTATAGATTTCAATTTTCACCGGGCCGGCCGCTGTGATGCTGTATGAGAATATCGTCGTCCCGTTGAAGGGATTGGGGAAATTCGTCAACAGGCTGAACGTCTGCGGATTTTCCGGCCGCTCGACAGCGGTAGCATCCGTGAAAAAGAGAATATCGTCCAGGGCGAACAGATCGCCATCGCGACCGCTATATTCCCAGCAGAGACGCACATTTTGCCTGCCGCCATAGGGCGCCAGATCAACGTCAAATTCACGCCACTCCCAACCCTCAGTGCCGTCGTCGCCCTCGACCTTTTGTTGCCAAATGACCACGTCCGGATCAGCGGACCCGGATTTTGTGATATAGACCTTCACCTCATAGTTGGTCGTCCAGTATGAATTGTAACCGGCCCAAAACGTCAGGCTCGGCGATCCGGCGATATCAAACGCCGGCGAAAACAGCCTGTCGATCTGGTTGTCATTTTCATCATAGCCGCATATCGCAGAGTAGGCATTTTCCGGATTTATTGCGGAAAAGTTGTGGTCCTGCGCATTTCCGGATCTCCAGCCAGACTCCGCAGCGCCGGACAGATGATTCACCGTCCAGCCGGCCGGCGGAAAATCATCGCCGTCAAAAGACTCTTCCACCATAAAGTCATCGCCGCCCGGCCGAGTTCCGATGGCATACCATACGGGATAACCGACCGGCTGCACCCAGGCCTGGATAGTGGAAGCATTGGCGTTGAGCAGATCCGCCTGCATAGCCGCCTGCAACAGGTAGCTCACATCTTCGTCGGAAATGTCCTGGAAGACAATCCTCTGGTCATTGGGTGAAAAAGAAGGATGACCGAACGTATTCCGGTCTTGCTGGATGAGGCCCAGCTCGCCGCTGAAGAGATCGTATGTATGGATGGAATAAGTGGGATAGTCCGAGCTCGCCGAATATTCGGCGACATCAAAAGCGATGACGTTGTCACGCGTGCTGGAAAAGGACGGGTTGCCGACGGCCAACTCTGCACTCGGTTGAAACAGCGGGATGACCGCCTCGCTCGTTGCGTTGGTCAGATAGATGCCCCATGTGTCGCTCGCATTGCCATACTCATCCTGCACACTGAACAGACAATCATAAATGAGCCAGCCGCCTTCGATCGACCAGTCGAGGATATCGGCGTATTCCGGTATCGTCTCGGCGCCCTCGGATGTCGTCGGCACATACAGATTGCGCAATTGCGAGTCCTCCGAATTCATATCGATCAGGCCAATGACTGAGGGCATGATCTCCGGATCAGGCGTGACCGCCACATAATCCGCCTTGGGCGAAATCGCAATGTTATACCATTGGCCGTCGTCGGTCACCGGATAGTTTTCTTCCTCGACCGTGTCGTACAGGTTGACATTGCCATTCAGATCAATGTAAGCGATGATCGAGCCATCCTCGGTGACCGACGGCTTGGACGAGCTGCTGAAACCGAGACTGACGGCGGCGCCGTCCTGATAGGGCATGTCAGATTCTATCCGTATCACTTCATTGCTCTCGTTCAGGAGCGCCAGGACGTAATCATCGCCATCCACCGGCTCATAGGGCGCGTCGGGCTCGGTTTCCTCGTCGCCATAAACTTCAACCTCATTGAACGCTTGCGCGACCAGAGCGTCCATACCTTCGCCGGCATATAAATCTTTTGCCGCCTGAATCGCTGCGATGCGACAATCGACAAACTGCGACCGTCGGGTCAGATAGGTCTTGAAAGCCCGGTAAATTATTTTCTCGACCTTTTCGCGCGCCATCTTGGTCGACATGAGATAGTATGCGTGTCCGGGGATGGTGCTGTTTCGATGCACGCCGCCGTTATCCTGGTCGATGGGCCAGTCGGCGTATTCCGACATCTTGCTGGGATAATCGGATGTCATGGACTGCGGGTGGTGCGGATCGATCAAGTTCCGCAGACAATTGTATTGAGAGGAACTCGGGATACAATCCTCGCCGAACAGCCAGTTGGCATTGCCCGGAAAGGCGTAAAACTCGGCCATGACGCCG
>RQOI01000487.1 GCA_003854995.1 Candidatus Zhuqueibacterota bacterium | reverse complement strand
TCGAGCAGGAACGTGACGCCTTTCAGCAGCATCCAGGCGCCAAAATAGGACATGAGCACCAGCGCCATGTGCAAGGATACCGAGTCGATTGCTTCGGTGTCCGTCGTCTGATAGGCGCCGACCGGCAAGTCGCTGCCCCTGGGACGGATGCCGGTCTGGGTGGCTTTTTCGCGCATGTGCTGTAACTCCTGCTGCGACACCCAACCCTTTCTCAGCGCGTGATTGATCAGATAGATGCCGCCGAAGCAACAGAGGATGAAGCCGATGGCCGCGAAGGTGAGCCCGATGTTGCCGCCATCCTCCACGCCATAGGCTCGCCAGGCTTCGCCAATTGAAAACGCCTGTCCCGGGCCCTCAGCGTAACCGAGCGGCAGGAGAAAACCGAATGTATGAAAGAGATCCGGCATGAATGTGTAAATGAACAACAGAGTGAGGCCAAAGCCAATGAGCGCCTGCAGGACGATCTGCGAAATGATCGCGATCGAGGTCTGAAAGATGACCGGCCCGCGTTTCTCTTTCCTGGGCGGCGTCCGCAGACCAAGCGCAATGAACGACAGGCCGAGAAAATGATAAGTGATCTCTCCGAGCTGAAAGGGAGAGAGCCCAACCTTTGGCAGTAAAAAGTTGTATAACGGCAATACGAGAAAACCGGCGGTCAGCGCGTTCGGAATCAGGTATTTTTGAAAGAACTTGATGCGCGCGCGCAACAACGTGCCCAAAAGCAGTGCTGCAGAAAGTATCCCCAGATTGACAAAAATGTGCCATGAAAAATTCATACGCAGCGCCTTTCGTCTTCTGAATGAAAGATTGGTTGATCTTTATATAATTCGCTTGAATTATATTCATAAAGTACTAAATTGTTCACAAAGAACAAACAAAGATTTTGCCATGCCGAAAAACGATATCACTCGAAAATTCAGCGTTGTCCTGTATATTTTGCTCCGCCTGACTTTCATTCCCTATTTGGTGATCAAATATAGAATAAAAAGTGAGAATAAAAAACTATTCAAGCTCGTAAAGCCGCCCTTTTTGCTCGTGCCGAATCATGTCTCCATGTTCGATCCGCCAATGGTGAATATATTCGTGCCGCATCGGGTGCACTTTGTCATGTCCGATGCCAATCTTCGTTCCAGGCTTGCCAAATGGGCCTATAACTCGCTCTGCAATGTCATTCCAAAGACCAAGGCGGTGTCGGACACCTCGGCGGTGCGAAAAATTATCCAGCTCGTTCGCAAGAAACGAGTCATCTGCGTCTTTCCCGAAGGTCGCTCGACATGGAATGGCGTCACGCACGATATCTTTTTTTCGACGGCCAAGCTGATCAAAATTCTCAAAATTCCGGTCATTGTGCCGCTGATCAGTGGCGGTTATTTGACCCACCCGCGCTGGGGTACATCTGTTCGGCCTGGAGCAATGGTCATTCATTACCGGAAATTATTTGACGGACCGGAGCTGACGGACTTGCAGCCGGATGAAATTCATGAGCGCCTGCGACATGCCATGTGGAACGACGATTACGACTATCAACGCCGGCACCGCATCACTTTCAAGACGAAAAAAGGCGCCGAATATCTGGAGCGCCTGCTTTTCACCTGCCCCGCCTGCGAGCGCGTTGAGTGCATGTGCTCTGCGGGAAATCGTTTTTATTGCCAGGCGTGCGGCTTTGAAACCGAATGGACGCCGGAAGGCTATCTCGAACCGATCCATTCCAG
>RQOI01000486.1 GCA_003854995.1 Candidatus Zhuqueibacterota bacterium | reverse complement strand
GTCTTGTCCAATTTTGATGCGATAGTTTTTCGGCGGCGTGACGGCTATCTGTCCCTCACCAATCGGCGCACGACCGAGATTCTTCATCTTGGCAATGACAATAAAGGATGTATCAAGCTGCACGAACGAGCCGCCCAATTGTCCGAGCTGCAGTCGATAGCTCAACCTGGCCGGCTCCTGAATGCGGACTTTAGCGACATTCGTGTCGGTCAGCCTTATCTTTGCCGGGATTGAGTCTCCTTTGACGAGGGCGCGAATAATTTCAGCTGTGAATACTTCGCGAATTTCACCCTCGGCAGAAGACCAGTCGTCATCCGCGGTCACTGAAAAATTCACACTTTGCTGACTCTTTTTGTCGATCGTGGCAATGGTGTCGAAAAGCGTATTGCTAAAAGAGAGGCCATTTGTGGTCAACTTAACGATGACGCTGTCGACGCCGCCAATATCACCCGTTTCCAGCTGCACTGAGACCTCGAATGGCTGCCCGCGATTGACCAGCCCATTGCCATCCCTGTCCATTTGATTGGTCAGCGCCGTGGTTTTGAAGATACGAACATACGCATCAGCGGTGACCTCGATCGCTGTATCTCCTTCAGCGGTCGACACCAGGGGCGTGCTCATGTTCACGGTGTTCAGATCAACGCCGTTCAGCAGGACATGGATGTTGATCAGCCCCGCCAGTTCGCCGTTCTCGCGAATCCTGTAGACGAGCGTGTCCGTGGCGTTCGCCTTGAGCTCAAAATTGCCGGCATTCTCCAGAGCAGAGGGAGCGACGACTTTATAATCATCGATCACCCCATCCTTGCTGAACGTCAGGTTCGTATCTGCGATGCCGTCGAGGCGCAGATCGGCCTGCCCGGAACTTTTGACCGCCACCCTGAGCAGCCAGTCTCTTCGGTCGGCTTCGATCACATCGTTGTCCGGTAAAACCCGGTCGATCACCAGATGGGCGCCATTCACAAGCCTTGCAGAGCTCGTATCATCCGCAGCAGGGGCGACATCCGGCATTTGCCGCGAATTGACCCCGCGAGCGTTTTCCACACTCGCGGTGAAGGTGACCAGCCCGGTGTCGACTCCGACCTTGACGACAAAGTCGACGGAATCGACTTCGCCGCCCACGAGTTCATTGGGGAGCGCCGAGAGGAATTTCGGTATAGTTACCAAACCCGAGTCCGGCGTCAGACGAAGCTGAATGTTGCGCACGCCTTCCGATCCCTCATTCTTCACCTTGACGCGAATCGGGAATTCCTGGCTCAGACTGACCTCCTGGCGCGGATTCGGCGCCAGATTCTCGACGGCGACGATGTTCAGCTTTGCCGGCCTGTAGATCTTGACGACGACGGATGAATCAGCTGCCGGGCCGGGCGACACCGGTCCGTCCGAGGTGATCGCCTGGACGATCCGGGCGTGCATCATCTCGCCGACAAGATTTTCCACTGAATCGGCGACGACGGTGAACCTGAGCTCTCTGCTCTGGTCTTTATCAAGATCTGTGATCTCCAGGGTGTCTGGCAGTTCCACCTTCGACGCCTCAGTCTCCAGGACAACTTTCACCAGGGTAAAAAAGCCAGAGCTTTCATTCCGGACAGTGGTGCTGACGACAAAAGACTGTCCGGCATTGACATGCGCGACGCCCGCATCGACCGTGGTGCCGGCGGTGTCAACCTCGGTCGTCCTGATGCTCACCACCGCAGTGTTGGTCAAGGTGACGACAGTCGAGTCGACCAGCTGCACGGTCCGGGTGGTGTCGTTCAACGGCGTAGCCTGCAGCGCCACCCTGATCTGATAGTCGCCTGTTCCCAACCATGTTTGGTTAACCAAGTATTGCAGGGTGTCAACCTCGTTCGCGCGCAGTTGTCTGTCAGGCCCGAGAGAGACCGCCTCTAATGAAAAAGTCCCGGGCAAAAGCGATTTCCCCTGCGCATCGATTATTTGCACATCGTCAACGCTTGTCTCAGCCAGCTCGACGACGCCTTCGCCGGTGTTGCTCACCACCGCATAGATGCTCCATGGCCGCGACGATCCGGATGGAATGGTCGTTCGCTCCGGCACCACCTCCAGGCTGAGGCGAGCCGAGTCCTGGGTTGTGACCCGAATCGAACTATACTGCGGACCTGGCGCCTCTATGATCGCCGGGCCGTTGGTGTTGCGGGCGATGGCTTTTCCAGCCCCAATTTCAGCGGAAAAGAGGCCCGTCCGTCCCGCCGTCATCGGCGTCAACACCTTGATCGGCGCTGTCCAGGCGGACTCGCCCGGCTCCAGATCAACAACGCTCGCGGTGTCGATGCCGGACTCGAAGGTGAATTCCGCTGAATTGCGTATCATTTTGACAGTGGCTTTTTTAATATCGTCATTGTTCTCATCGGAATCAAACGCGCCGCTGTTCCTGACGAGCGCGCGCAGATAGAATGCGCCGCCGGCATCAACAGAGCCGCCCGAGGCGATCATCGCCTCAAATCTTTCAATGCGCACCCTGGCCGGATCCTGGATGGCAATGCCGATTTCATTGGACGTGAGCGGCAATAGCCTGTCGGTGTTGATCTCTCGCAGGCCGATTTCGCCGACCAATCCCAGCGAGTCTCCGCCCAGAGTTGTCAACGGCAAAGACTCGCTCACCCTGGTGACTTGGAAGAAGAGACTGTCTTCGTTGCCGCCCAGCAACGTATCCGAGTTGGCGCCGACGAACAGGGAGGGTTCGACGGTGAATAAACCATTATCAAAGCTTACAAGGTCAAGAACCATAGAACCGGGATCAATTTTCACTGCGCTGCCGCCGCTATTCCTCACCCGGACTCCGACCGTCCAGGGCTCGGTCTGGCCGCGGGTGACGCTGAACTGGCTCGGCCGGAAAGAGACGATCTGCAGCACCGCCTTCGTCTGCACAGTCACCGGGCCGCCAAACTTGGTGACCGGCGGATAGAGAACGCCGGTATCGCCTTCATCGCTCATCGTGATGCTGCTGCTGATCAAAATGTCGCCGACAGGGGCATCGCCCGCCACACTGGTGACCCGGAACGGAACAGCAGATGTCGCGCCGGCGGCCAGGAACGGACTGCCGTTCGCGAACGTATCGGGCATTGTCACTTGAAACTTGCTGGCCACGCTGCCGCCGGCGGCATGAAAATCGATGCTCTTTTCTTTGAGTTTGAGCGTCTGCGGGCTGTTGTTGGTCACGACGACATCAATCGTCCACGCTTTCGTCTGGCCCTGGGTCACGGTCGCGACGCTCGGACGCAGCTCGGAGATGGTGATGCCGCCGGCGTCGCCGACGGTCACTGTCTCGCCTGCCAGATCGAGAAGCCGATCAAACGGCTGACCATTTTCCACGCCGACCAGCCGCACGGTCGGGACATAGTCGCCAAGGGGGAAAGCCGCTGCGAGGAACCGCTCTTCAAACTGCAGCAGCAACTGGCTATTGCCCGGAATGGTCGTCGCACCATCCAGTCGCGCGGTGAAGGTTTGCGCACCGGCGTTGAGCGTAAAAATGGACGCATCGGGTTCGAGGACGACATCAGCGCCGCCGCTGTTCAGCACCCACAGCTGAAACCTGACCGCTCGATTGGGCGCCACGGTCGTCGGCTCGAGCGTACCGGCCTGATAGGCGATGGCAGCCGCATCGACGACGCGGACCGTGCCGATCGTGGTTGCGTTCGTCTGGGCGAAAAATGGTGTGTCGCGATTCGTCTCGATAGCCCTGACGCTCGCGTGGATGTCATAGACGCCGACCTCGGCCGTATGCGAGGTGATGCGAAAGACCAGGCTGTCCTGTTGTCCGCCGGCTAGAATAGCGCCGCCTGAGCCGGCCAGACGGTCGGGTCGTTGAATTGAAAATGTGTCGTAGACAGTACCGTCCTTGCGAAAGCTGATGACGGTCTGGATAAGGCTGGCGAAATCGATGGCGAGCTCAGCCTCGCCGCTGTTCTCGACGTGCACGGCCACGGTCCATCCTGCTGGCGTTTGGCCCACTGACACGGCGCTGACCGATGAACGGACGCGACGGATGGCGAGCTCGGCCGGATCCTGCAGCAGCACTGAGGACTGCACACCGGTCTCCGAGGCCTGTTTGGTCTTGAGCTCATTCGTGTTGATGACCCTGAACTGAATCCGCGGATCGATGGTCACGGCGCCGCGCGGCGCGCCAGTCTTGGTGATCGGGAAAATCAACGTGTCCAGCTCGCCGCCGCTGAGAATGGCGTCGCCGTTCTTCATATAAGGCGACTCGACGATAAATCCCTTTGACGCCAAACCGACCAGGGTGCTGGTGGCGTATTCGATCATCACATCGCTGCCGCCGGCATTGCGCAGCGCGACCTTGACCTGCCACGGCCGAGTGTCATCATTGACCGTCGCGGTCGCTACGGTTGGCTTGACCTGGTGAATGATGACATTATCCGGATCCTGCACGCGAACGCTGCCATAGGCATTGGACAGCTCTGAGGTGGAGGAGATGCCGTTTATACTCTCCACGCGGCCGAATATCGTATAGTCGCCGGCAGGTATGGTATCTCTTATTCTATTGACCCGGAATTCGAGCGTATCCTCCTTGCCGGCGCCGATCTTGCGGCTGCCGCTCATGAGCGTCAGCTGCATGATAATATCCTCCGCCGGTATCTTGTCAAGGCCTTTCTCTATCTTGATGAAAGTCTTGACTGCGTCAAAGTCGATCTCCAGCTCGCTTTCGCCTGTATTTTGCAGCCGCATGCGCACCGGGAATGACTGTGGCTGACCTCTGGTCACCGTCAGCTTTTCCGATTTGATGCTGACGATGCGAATGGAGGCGGTGCTGACCGTACGAAAAGTATCGAAATCGAGACTGCTCGTCGATTGGTTTGTCTTCAGATTGACATCCTGATAGTCAACCCTTGCCGATATCGAGATCACGCCGCTGGGAGCATTGGCGGCAGCGGCAAAACCAAAGTTGAAATCAGTGGTGTCGTCCCCGGCAATCGAGTTGGGATTCTGCGGGGATGCGGTCACCGGGAAAAAGGACGAAACATTCGCACCCGTCTGATCTTTGAAAGTGAAAGAGATGTTTTGAATGGAAGCGGCGGCCGAATTGGCCAGACCGCCGTTGTTGCCCAGCGAGAGACGGAGGGCATTGTTGCTGCTGCCCTTTGGAATAGTATCCGCAATGACTTCCGCCGACCTGATCTGCACCGCGGCCGGCCGCTGCACCTCCCAGGCATCGGTGATATTGGCGTTCGGCGCTTGTGCCAATTCGGTGCCGTTGTAGTAGCCATTGATTTTACCATCGAGTGTGATCTCTCCCAGCGTCGCGTTGGCATTGACATTGACTAGAAACGCGATGGCTCTTTGCCCCTGCGCAGCAATGGTCCCGTTTGCGACCGGGACAAAATAGTCGCTCGTCTTGTCATCTGCCCCGGAACGGAATGTAAGTTCCGCCGTATAGTTTTCGAATGGCAGAGTGGCGGCGTTATAGACTTCCATGGAGACCGGGATTTGCGTCTGCCCGCGGCTCACCGTCGCCGCATCGGCCACAATCCGACGGATTTCTATACGATTAGGACCAATGACCATGATCGGCGTCGTCGTGCCAGTGACGCCACCGCTGGTGACGGAGATCGTCTGCTGACCCAGGCTGACGAGCTTGAAATCGCTGCCCGGAAAATCATGACTGGCATAGTTGGGAAATTGAAAAGGAGCCGGTAATTTCCTGTCCGGATTTGTATCGGTTGTGGAAAAGCTCACCGTGCCGTTGAAATTCGTCTTGTCATTACCATAAATATCCTTTGCCGTGACCTTGACGGCCTGGGTGAATTCTGCTCCGGTCTGCGTCGACTGGGGGTAGCCGCTCATGACCAAGGCGCCCAGATCGGCCGGACCGATGGTAAATTGCTGGGATATGCTGGTGATGGTCGAATTCGTCAGAAGTTGACCGCGAAAGTTCGCTAGTTCGCTTTTGAACAGGGACTGGTAGGCGGCGCCGCTGCCATTGGCGACGACGATGTTGTTGAGGATGGGCTGCTGCCCGTTCGGCGATCGGTGATCGCCGATCGGCAGCAGGCTGATGACGATGGTGCCCGATGCCGGATTGTTGTAAGAATCCCTGGCATTGATGACTCTGAGTTCGAACGCCTGCCCGGCTGTCTGGTTGCCGACCGCGTCAAAGGCAAAGCTCGCGATGGGTGCGGCGGCGACCTGAATGTTGCTGCTCTCTTCACTCACCGTCTGTTGGGTGTTGCGCACTGAAAAGGTGTGCACGCCGGCGGTGCGGAGCTGAAAATTTGAACCGGAAAAATCATACTGCCCGGACTCGGATCCGGTGAAAATGAATGGATTGAGACTGTTCCGGGTGAACACTGCCTGAGGATCGGTGCTGGCAAAATAGATGCTGCCGGTATAATCCACTTTGGGATTCTGCCACTTGTCATAGGCTTTGACGCGAACGGGCGAGGCAAAAGCCTCACCTGCGATGACCGAGCTCGGGTAGCCGGTCATGCTGAAAGAGCCGAGATCGCCCGGATCGACGCCGAGATAATTTGGCAAAAGTCTGGAGAAGCTGCCGCCATCGACCACGCCTTTGAATTTTATAATGTTTTCATCCCGATACACAGTCTGGTACGCCGATCCGCTGCCGTTCTTCACCGGTATGGCGACCAGGTCCGGCAGTGTGCCGTCCGGCGCAGCATGATCCTGCAGAGTGCCTGTTTCGAAAGAGACGATAACAAGTCCGTCTGCAGGATCTCCTTCAGCGGTGATGGCGTTAGACACGCTCAATTGAAAGGGCACGCCGACTTTGACAGTCTCAACTGCAGATGTCAACTGAAAGTTGGTGATCGGCGGTGTGATGGTGATCGTCGCAGTGCCGCTGTCCTCGGGTGGTGTCGTATCTGGATTGACACCCGCGGCATAGGTTTCCAGTCTGAATGAATAGGCGCCTGGAGCAGGATTGCCGACGAGACCCAAATTGATGCCCACCTTCACTCCTGCAGTCACATCAAAATTGCGATCGCTTCTTGTCAGATAAATCTTGTACCAACTCGGATCAGATGTCTTGTCAATCCTGTCGATATTCAATCGACCGTCCATGGTGATCGGATCCCAGCTCGTCGCCATGAGCAATTGATCGAGACTGAAGGCACGATTATAATAGATCACAAATTGCGCTCGGATATCGAGAGGTGTGATCGTTGTCCATGTGATCTGATGGATCGTATTTTCGCCGGTTGCCGATGATATTGGATCGACGTCTAGGGTTGCGCTTATGTCAGCAGCCTGAGCAAAGGCTGCCAGAACCAATAAAAATGCCAGAGTAACTGTATATCGACGCAAAGCCATTCTCACTTTTTAAAAGAGTGTCATCTTTGTGCTAACTTTTTTCTCAACTGCGGTCTGACCAGTGGTGAGGATGAAGCTGAACTCCCACTCCTGGTCCGGCTGCGCGGGATTGATGATGGAGGCGATGGTGAAATCGATCGTCTCGTTGGCAGCGATCGCATTGCGCCCACCGCTGCGGCGCAGGGTCACGATAGTGCTGTCGACCGTAACGGTCAGGTTGCCATCCAGTTTTTCCGACACGGCCATCATGGCCTGCGAGACATTAAAGGCCGACGGGAAAACGATCTCGAAACGGCTCGACTGTGTCACTTGTGAGTCAAAATCAACTTCAAATTTGTAAGCCGCCGCTTTGGATGGCTCCAGGTTGGACGCCGACAGCGCGGCACTGTTCTGCGCGCGCACGGCCGCGGCCAGCAACAGCGCCAGCGTCAGCGTTTTGACGAAAAATCTTTTCATTGTTTTCATGAGCGTCATTTCTTCTCAAAATAGGAACTTGTAGGTCAAAATATGAGCTTTGGGATCAGTATTTCAACTTGAAAAACGGCTTTTTGTTTCATGGCGAAACTTGGGTGCGAATGCGAAACAAACTATCGAAGCAAAAGCACTTTTTCAAGTCTTTTATTCTGTCCACGAAGGTAATGCAATTACCGTACCAGCAAAGGCTTTTACATCAAGACGAATGAAACAACCGCCAATCGCGATGACAAGACGACTGACGATCTCACTGTAGAATCGCGCGGAGTAGGATGAGGAGTCCCCTGCCATCATTCTGCATCAGTTTGAGCTTTTTCTTTGCCTTTTCATAAGACGGGTTGATCTCAACAGCCTTTTCGAACTCGCCGGTTGCCTTGCCAAAACATTGCCAGCCCTTCAACAAATAGGCCACGCCGAGACTGTGGCGCAGATCGGCATAACTGGGATTTTCAGTCAAAACTTTTTCGATATGGTCGATATAAAAATCGAGCGTCTGATTATTGTCATCCAGCTGGCCGAACATAAATTTCAGATAAAACTCGCTGTCAAAAAGCCGGGCCTGGCCTTCCACCTTGCGCGCCTGCTCAAAGAAATCGAGCGCCTCAGTCGGACCATTTGCCTCTTTCAGCTTTTCCAGTCCCGCTTCCATCAGGTCAACATCCAGGTCCTGGGTGATACGCATGGCTTTGCGAAAGTTCTGTTCGCCTTCGCGCAGGCGCTCTATCGGCGGCGCCAGCTCGGCGTGCACCGGAAACTCGATGATGCTCTCGACCAGAGCGTAGCCAAGAGAAAAATAGGCGTCCCAATAGTTTTCGTTCAGCGCCATGGCTTTTTTGAACTGCTTGCGGGCGGCGGCAAACCGCTCCTGACGCCACAAGGTCTTGCCAAGCTGCATGTAGAGATCGGGATATTTGGGATAACGCTCGATGGCCGCGGTGATCTGCAGATAGGCCGATTTATAGTCGCCCTTGTTGAAATAGGCCTTGCCCAGCTCAATGTCGGAATCGACCTTGTCGCCGCCGACCTTTCTGGCATATTCGAACTGCTCGACGGCCTCGTCGTAAAAACCCCGGTCCAGGAACAACTGACCGAGATGCAGGATGGAGTGGGTGTGATCCGAGGAGTGAACCTTGTCAGCCATGTGGAAGAGCAATTCGATATCGGTCTTGACCAGCTCATGGCACTGCCTGACCTCTCTCTCGATCAGCGCCGCCGAGTCCGCGTTGGTGATGCGAAAGTGACGCTTTTTCACCACGGATCCGCCATCGAATATCGTCACGCTGGCGCATTTCTTATCCGGTAAAAAGCTGGTCTGGATGTGCAATTTGCGCGCCGGGACGTCAACATCGCTATTCAGGCCGACATCGATATTCATACTCTAACTCGCCTTTTCTTCAAAATCTCAAGTTGCCTCGTCCTGTTGAGCCAGCGACCGCAATCCGGCTTGCACCCGATCGAGCGCCTTCCTCAGCGTCGCCATGGCGACGGCGAATGAGAGCCGCACATGCCCCTCCATGCCAAAAGCGCTTCCCGGAACCAGCGCCACACCGTAATTTTCAAGCAGGTATTGACACAGATCGAAAGATGATGTGACGCCTTTATTCTTGTTATAGTACGCAGCAAGTTCGGGAAACGCGTAAAAAGTTCCCTGCGGTGTCGCACAGATGACATGGCGCATGCCGCCCAGTCTCCCCATGACATAATCTCGCCGCTCCTGATACGCACTGACCATGTCGGCGACGAACGACTGCTCCTCTCGATAGGCAGCCAGCGCCGCTCGCTGCGAAATGGATGCTGCATTGGTGGTGCTGTGGCCCTGGTATTTGGCCACAGCGACGGCGACCGGCTGTGGCGCGGCCAGAAAGCCGATGCGCCAGCCGGTCATGGCGTAGCTTTTGGATACACCATTGATATAGATGAGCTGATCGCGAATCTCGGCAAAAGCCGTCATGCTCGAAAAGGCCTGCTCAAAGACGATCTTGTCATAGATTTCATCGGCAATGACGTAAATACCGGCGGCCCTGATCACATCGGCCATCTGCGCCAGCTCTGCAGATGCATAGACCGCACCAGAGGGATTGCAGGGCGAATTGAGGATGAACGCCTTGGTCCTGTCCGTGATCGTCTGTTTCAGCTGCGCTGCCGTGATCTTGAGGTCTGCACCCAGCGGCGTCACTGTTTTGACAATGGCGTCGCTCAGCTTGATCTGTTCGGGATAGCTCACCCAGTAGGGAACGGGCAGGATGACCTCATCGCCCGGGTCGCAGATGGCGAGCAGGCTCTGCAGGACCGCGTGCTTGGCGCCGCAGGTCACGACGATCTCGTCCGGCGAATAGACAGCGCCGCGCTCCGCCTTGATCCAGTCAGCGATGGCCTGCTTCAGCTCGTGGGCGCCGTCGACGGCCGTGTACTTTGTATGACCCTCCTCGATGGCCTGAATGGCGGCGCGACAGACATGCGGCGGGGTCGGGAAATCGGGTTGGCCGGCGACGAGAGAGACCACATCCGCCCCCTGGCGCTGCAGCCTGGCCAGCAGGGAGGTCAGCGACACGGTCGGCGATTCGCTGATGCGCCGGCATCGCCCGGATATGGTGGGCGCTGTTGAGCTAGTGGTCGTGCAGTTTTTCCTTTATTTTGTTGAGGACGTATTCGGGCACAAAACAGTTGATGTTGCCGCCGAACGTGGCCAGTTCCTTGACGATGCCGGAATTCAGATAGGAATACTTTTCATGCGGCATCAGAAACACGGTGATCAGTTCCTCGCACAGCTTGCGATTGACCAGCGCCATCTGCAGCTCAAACTCAAAATCCGACACAGCGCGCAGGCCGCGGATGACGGCGTGCGCCTTTTTTGCCATCGCATAGTCCACCACCAGGCCGTCGATCCGGTCGATTTCAATGTTCGGCGTATTCGAGATGACATGCGCGAGCATGTCCATGCGCTCGGCTACTGAAAAGAGCGGCTTTTTCTGCGGATTGGTCGCCACAGCGATGATCACTTTGTCGAAAATGAGGGCGGCGCGATTGATGATATCGATGTGACCATTGGTCACCGGATCAAACGTCCCTGGATAGATTGCGATCTTCATAGTCCATCATATAAAAAGTTATGCGTGTGTCTCCCATCTCTTTCTGCCTGCTGATCTGAAAACCCTGCTCCTGCACGGTCTCTGCGCGCGAACTCGATTCGTAAATGACCGCACCTTCTTTGTCGAGTAATCCGTTTTGCCGGATCAGACGTAAGATCAGATCAAAGTGCTGAAACTCATATGGAGGATCGCAAAAAATAAAGTCAAATCTGTAATGGCACGTCCGCAGGAATAGTTCCGCACTTTTTTTTTCCACCGCAGCCTCGATGCCGAGCTTTTGCAGATTTTGCCGGACAAGTTTGACGGCATTCATCGAATTGTCGACAAAAACGACGCTGGCGGCGCCGCGGCTGATCGCCTCGAGGCCAAAGGCGCCGGTACCGGCGAACAGATCCAGCACGGTTTTATCCAGTATGTCGGTCTGCAGGCATGAAAAGATATATTCCCGGACACGGTCGGAGGTCGGTCGAATAGAGTACGACCTGGGGGCGATCAGACGAGTTCCCTTGCGCGTTCCAGCGATAATTCTCATGATGCGGTGAACAGGACAAGCTAAATATAAAATCGTAACACGAAAGTATAATTGCCGGACGTTGCCGGCATCATGATCAGTTTAGAAACGCTGACAGACTTTATCTGCGCCAGATTGTCGATGAAGCGTCGACAATTGTCCAGCGCGCCTTCAATTTTCATAAAGACAAAGCTTCGGCCATCGCTCTCGCTGATATCCAACGAGGTGACGGATGCATTCGCATCCTGGGCAAAGGCGCGCAGTTTGGCATCGATCTCGGCCCGCGGCAAGCCGCTGCCGGACTGCAGGGCTTGCGGCGCGAACGTGCCGGTGATGAGGGCCGCAGCGTTGACCGGCGCCGATGATGTGACTGTCATTGTCCCCGGCAGCGCTTGTTTGATGGCCTCGTAAGCTCGCGTCGCCGCAGCGGGGGAGCCGGCAGCAATCTCGGCAGAAAAAGAGCCGTCATCGATGAACAGGGTGGTGACCTGGCCTTCTCCTATGGCAGCCTGAATTTTTTGCATAAAGTCCGATGCGATCCTGAGGTTGCTGTTGTCGTCCTGAATCGTAATCGGTGCAACCGTTTCCTGCACTGTTTCCTCGACAGGCGTCTGGACGTTGACGCTGCCCGCAGAATCCACCCTGGTGCTATCAGTGGCAATGATTTTCACATCAGCGGCAGAATCAACGGCGCGCTGTCGATTTCGAAAAAAACCAAAATAGGTGATGATCAATCCCAGGATGATGACGAGCGCCGCCAACCATGGTAGAGCGCTTTTCCTTTGTGGAGCAGCGCGCTTGTCGTCAAACTCAAAGCTCTGGGGTTCCGGCTGCGCATTGTCGGTTGGAAAGGAAAAG
This sequence comes from Candidatus Zhuqueibacterota bacterium, assembly GCA_003854995.1. Lineage (GTDB taxonomy): Bacteria > Zhuqueibacterota > Zhuqueibacteria > Residuimicrobiales > Krinioviventaceae > Kriniovivens. Next base: position 18,189 of record RQOI01000486.1, on the reverse strand, counting down.
ATCGGCGTCTCGGCCGTCTTTTCGATCTCACGTTTATCTTTCAATAAATTCATACGATCCCCTCTGATTCATCATACAACCATGCCAAAGCACGACATGAATCGTTCGCCCTGGTTATCAATCAGCATTTGTGCCTCGACGTTCAGTTGCTTGTGAACGTGATTGAACGGTTCCACCAATCGTACTGCGACAGAAGGCGACAGCTTTTGCAATTCTTCCAGGATAGCCCTGTTTTTGACATTGCCGCAAAAGAGGGCGCGCTCCAACTCAATGGCGCGAAAATTCTCCTCGACATTCTCGACCAAACGCCGCAATTCTTCATTCATCGCCGCGGCCAGCGATTCGGCGGTAAGTGTATCAAATCGCTCATTGTTGATCTGAGTGGGGAGTTCGGTCGACGCCGCATAGATGCCGTCGAGCAGGATCGCCATACCGACGCCCGAGTGGCTGAATTCGATGAGCGCGCTGGCGCCCTTTAAATCGTCCGGCTCGGCCAGCTTGAGCGCTCGAATGGAAGCGAACAGATCCAGATCGAGCGCTTCGAGGCGCAAGCGGGATTTTCGAAAGATGTCCTGCATATAGTTCACGATCGCCTTGCGGAGGGCGGCGAACACGACAACATCCTTTTTCGAGTTGGCCAGGATCGCATGCTCATAGTCAACGTTGAACTCATCTCGCGGCGCAATGAGCAGCTGCTCCAGCTCCCATTCGATGTGTTTTCGAACCTCCTCTTGCGACAATCCTTTGTCAACCGGGACGGTTTTTTTCAATGCGAATCGTCTGTCGATGCAAAGACGCGCGCTCGAGATGATGCCGCTGAAATTATCCAAAGAACTGTCAAGCAACGCCGACATCTGCGGAACATAGTCGTGGTCGCCAATGACGGTGAAATCAAAGGTTTTCGGCAGGGGCACATGCACGATGCTGGTCAAATTCAGCTTGCCGTTCCATTCCTCTGCTTCGATGAAACGCATCGCATCGTGCTCAAAGCTTATCCCAAGCTTGATCGATTCGCTGGTCATAGTCTTCCCCGCTTTTCAATATGTGTCTGGCCGGTGCTCACATCATCGAATTTCACCAGGTTTTTTCCCCATTGTCGAGAGCACCATGATTTTCAATTCGCAAACCGCCAAGAAAGCTCCGCTTAAAGTCCGCTGCCAGCTCTTCCTTATCCGTCGAATCAATCGGACAGGAGATATTGATGAGTTTGGGAATAGTATCGTTATTGGCGCTGATAATATAATCTCTACCGACAGTCGGACAGGTATAGAGTCCGTCGAGGGTGACAAATGCGATCGTGTCTATTTTGGCAGCATAGGCCGGCCAGAATCGCAATGAATCCAAAACAAACGCTTCCGTCGTGTCCAGATCGACCTCATTCGCATAGTCCAGCATTGAATCCACCAGCGCGCTCACCTGGATATCGACCATTTTGGTGATGACCGAATCGGGACCAGCGCCAAAGACAGAGTCAACCGTGATGGTCACCTTGTCATCCAGTGTTTTAAACGTCTTTATAATCTGTCCACCGAGAATGGAATCAAGGCTGGTGTAACGTTTCAGTCTTTTTCCGGTTGTGTCAGAGACGATAAAATCGATCACTTTTTCGAGCGTATCGTTGTAGACAAGATTTGCATCGAGGTAAGTGACCTCGGCAAAATAGATATGCCACATGTTCTCGCGACACTTTTCCAGGTTCTTGTCTTCAGCCTTCCAGAGCTTGTTGGGATAGGTCACTGAAAATACAAGAGCCGCGGCCAAAATCACCGCGAGGATTTCCAAGAGTATGGAACCCTTTGCTTTGAATTGCTTTGTACTCGGTCTTTTCTCAGACATCGCTCCTCCTAACAGAATTCGATGGTTGGTTTAGTCGACGGTTATAAGGTCTTTGATTTTTTCGAATGTTTTGGGCCCGATATTTTTCACCTTCTGGATGTCCTCGATCCTGGAAAAAGGACCATTTTTCTCGCGGAAAGCGATTATTTTTTGCGCAGTGGCAGGTCCGATTCGCGGCAGGATCTGCAGCTCTTCGAGGCTTGCCGCGTTGATATTGATTGTTCGCGTCAGCGACTCTTTTGTAATCCGTTCGTATGCCGGCGTCTGAACGACGGCGCTGTCCTCACGGTTTATCTGCAGCGCCTTTTGCTGCAAGTCCGCGAGGATTTGCTGACGCTGCACCGCCCATTCTTCGTCCGGAACGGCCATATTCTTGCGGACGAATTTGATGGCCAGGCCGATGATGAAGGTCACTGATAAAAAGAGCAGGAACCGTTGCTCTTGTTTTGTGAAAAAAGTCATATTACAGGATAGCTTCTTTCATGCGTTCGAAAAAAGTCTTGTCCTCGTTAGTAGGATTAATGCTTTCGAAAGCGGCCAGCTGTTTCAGCAACGCTTTTTCCTTGGCGCCGATCTTTGCCGGCGTCCAGACATGCACCTTGATGAGCTCATCCCCCCTCTTGTATGAATTCAGATGAGGTATGCCTTTATTCTTCATGCGCAATATTTTGCCACTCTGCGTTCCGGCAGGAATCGAGATCATGGCTTTTCCGTCGAGGGTGGGGACTTGCACCTCATCGCCAAGGGTCACTTGCGGGAAGGAGAGACGGAGATTATAAATGATATCATCACCGTGGCGTTCAAATTCAGCATGTTTCTCTTCCTCGATGATGATGAGGATATCACCCTGCGGGCCGCCGCGAGGACCGACGTTGCCCTCCCCACGTATGGTCAGATACTGGCCTTCGGCAATCCCGGCCGGGACATCTATTTCGATGAAAGATTCGCCACGGACTCTGCCGTCGCCATGGCAGGTGGGACATGGCTTGTCGATGATCTGCCCCTCGCCGTTGCAGCGCTGGCACGTCTGGGTGACAGTGAAGAAACCTTGTCGGTGCGCCACTTCGCCCTGGCCGTGACACATCGGACAGGTGACCTTGGCAGTGCCGGGACTTTTGCCCGTCCCCGCACACGTCTCGCAGTTGATCTGCTTTTTCAGTTTAATCTTCTTCTTGACGCCCTGCGCAATCTCTTCCAGGGTCAATCGCAGGCGCAGCTGCAGATCTTCGCCGCGACGTTTTGTCGGCCGTCGCTGACCCATGCCAAAAATGTCGCCAAATCCGCCACCAAAGACTTGGCGAAAAATATCAAAGGGATCGCCGCTGAAACCGCCATAGCCGCTAAAGTCGCCGCCGCCGCGAGCTCCGGTCCGGCCGTAGCGATCATATTCCGCCCGTTTTTGCGGATCCGAGAGGATGGCATAGGCCTCGCTGATGCGTTTGAACCGCTCTTCGGCCTGTTTATCGCCAGGATTGCGGTCGGGATGATTTTCCATTGCCAGCTTTCGATAGGCCTTCTTGATCTCATTTTGATCGGCATCCCGGCCAATCCCTAATACGCTATAATAATCTTCTCCTGACATATATCCTTTTTTCTATCGAGAGAGTCACCTTTCCCATTCTACTTGCTGACCACGACCTTGGCGTGCCGGAGCACCTTGTCCTTGAGCTCATATCCTTTCACATGCTGCTCGATGACGATGTCAGACGGCGTATCTTTCCTCTCCATCTGCATTATTGCTTCCTGTTTTTCCGGATCAAACGGCTTGTTCAGCGGCGCCATTTCGACAAGGCCGTAATCGCCAAGGATCTTTATAAAATTTTTCAATATCATGCTGACGCCCTGCTGCAGCGCCGCAAAATCGCAGTTCTCCCCGCTCAGAGCGGCAAAGCGTTCCAGATCATCGAGTATGGGCAAGACAGCCGTGATGAGATCTGCGTTGCCTTTTTCAATCAGCTCTTGTTTTTCGTTGTAGACGCGCTTGCGAAAATTATCGAATTCGGCTGCGGTGCGCAAGAGCTTTTCTAATAGCTGCTCCTTTTCAGCGACTGCCCTCTCAAGTTCCTTTTTATAATTCTTTCTTTTCTGCTTCTGTCCATCGGTTGTTGGGATATCTTCGTCTTTGATTTCTTTCATCATAGAAAAACACCTAATTGGAATGGGATACCAGATAATTGAGAGTGTCGGACATGAATTTCACCAGTGAGATGATCTTGGCATACTGCATTCTCGTCGGCCCGATGACGCCCAATGTCCCGACCGCGCCATCGATCGAATAGGTTGTCGTGATGATACTGCAATTTTTCATCAATTCTTCAGCGCTCTCCTCGCCAATGACGATGCTGACGCCCTCTGAAGAGTGCTCGGTTAATACGCGCAACAGGACGTCTTTGCGGTCCAGCAGCTCCAGGATTCTGCCGACCTGTTCCGGCGATCCGAACTCTGGATTGGCGATGACGTTTTTGGCGCCAAAAAAGTAAAAATCCTTTTCCACTTCATAGTGGATCATCTTGTCGGTTTTGTCTTTGATCTTGTCGATCAGCGATCTGCTCTTCGCATCCACATCCGCAAAGCGTTCGCGCAGGAAATAAGAGAGCTGCTCGACGGACAGCCCGTGCAGCCTTTCGTTGATGATCAAGGCCGTCTCATTGATGAAATCGGCGGAAAAATGATTATCGACCTCAATGATGACCGATTTTACCAGCCCGGATTTGATGCTGAGGACAACTAAAAGTTTGTAATCGGACAGCTGGATGAGCTCTATCTTTTCGAAAATGCCTTTGGTGAAACGCGGCGAGAGGACGATGCCGAGCTGACTGGAGATATCGCTGATGATGTGCGCGGTTTTGCTGATGATGATATCGACATCCTGGGTGAAGAGTTCCAGCTTGGCGACGATGCTTTTTTTTTCCTCTTCCGTCAGGTCGATCCCTTTTTCGATATTATCGACATAGGCGCGATAGCCCTGGGTTGTGGGCACGCGACCCGCAGAGGTATGCGGCTGGCGCACCAGTCCCTTGTCCTCCAGGTCTGCCATGACGTTGCGCACAGTGGCCGGACTCAGATTCAGGTCACAATTCTTCGAAATATAGCGGGAGCCGACCGGCTCGGCGTTGCGGATGAAACCCTGCACAATAGCCAAAAATACCTGCCGCTCTCTCGCTGTCAGCTCTGTTGACATCATATGAGTAACGAGTCTGTCGTTAAAAAAATTATCACAAAAATAGCGATTTTTATCTGCCTTGTCAAGCTAAATTTCCAGCCAAAAAGGCACCTAACCTCTTAAAAATCACCTACAAAAACCGCCTTATCGCAAACAGGCTGGCGCTGAATCCGAACGACACTCCGGCGAACAAAACGATCCAGTAGAGCTCTCGTGGCACAAGCAAAAGTCCCGGCCATTGCAGCAGAAAAAGCTTGACCAGCACATAGATCATCAGCATCGTGATCACTCCGCCGATGAATCCCTGCAAGAGGCCTTCGATGAGAAACGGTCGCCGAATGAACGCATCGGTCGCGCCGACCAGTTTCATAGTCGCAATGATCTGCTGTCGCGCAAAAATGATTAATCGTATGGTGTTGGAAATCATGAACAGAGAGCCCAGAAAGACCAGCGTGAACAGCAGGTACAGCACCACTCTGGAGACATGGGCAAATTTCACCAGGATTTGCAGGGCGCCCTGATGCAGGACAACCTCGTCGACTTCCGGTCGCCGTTCGAGCTCTCCGGCAAAATCGCTGAGATTTGTCTTCATATCGCTCTTTTCGTTCATTTTTATGATGAACGATGCCGGCAAAGGATTCTCTTCCAGCACCGCAAAGATATCATCGCCGAACTCTTTCTTGAACTCTTCGGCCGCTTTTTCTTTTGAAATGTAATCGACCTGCACAACGTCGTCCATGGCCAGAATGTCGGAACGCAGCTGATCTATCTCGACGCTTGTGAGGGTGTTGGCGAGAAACAGCTGCACATCGTGATTGGCATTCAGCATGGTGACGAGGCGGTTCATGTTGAGAGAGAGGATGGCCACGATGGACAGGATGAAGAGAAAGAAAGAGACGGTGAAAATGGTGATCACCATGGAAATGCGCGCCTTGGTGAATCCTGAAAACGCTTCGCGAACACTATAGAAGAGATTCATACGAGTTGACCATGTTCAATTCTTATTATTCTCCCATTATAGGCCTTTGCCAGGGCGAAATTGTGCGTCGCCATCAAGAGCGATGTGCCGCGCATGTTGATGCGCATCAACACATCCATGATCTCGCCGGCCGTATCCGGATCGAGATTGCCGGTCGGCTCGTCTGCCAGAAGAATATAGGGTTCATTGACGATGGCGCGCGCAATGGCGACGCGCTGCTGCTCGCCGCCGGACAGTTCTTCCGGATACTTGCGAGACTTGTGACTCAGTCCGACATCCGCCAACGCCCGCAACACCCTGCGCTTGATCACTTTACTCCTCGTGCCGATCACTTCGAGGACAAAAGAGATATTGCGAAAAACATCTCGATCATTGAGCAGCTTGAAATCCTGAAAGACGATGCCCAATTTACGCCGGAGATACGGAATCTCCTGTCTGGATACGAATAGAGAATTATACTCGCCAACGATGACGTGTCCCTCGGTCGGCCGCTCCTGCAAAAATATTGACTTGAGCACTGTCGACTTGCCGGCGCCGCTCGGCCCAACCAGAAACACCAGCTCACCGGGATTGATCCTGAAGGTGATGTGCTGAATGCCATCGCCCGTCGGATAGATAAATTTGACATTATGCAGTTCTAACATGCCGGCGTCTTTTTCAATACAAAATGCACGCGTTCACAGTTTTCACTATAGGCCGCCAGAGAAAAGTCCTTGTACCCGGCGACGAGATCGAACGGAGACCGGCGGATGATATCGACGATCTCTTCCAGCTGCCGGATCCGCTGCCGGTGCATTTCACAGAACAGCACTCCGGGCTGATGCGCTAATTTTATTTCAAAATAGTTGGTCTGAATATTCTTTTCTCTGTCAAATGTCGATTTTCGGTGATAGCTTCCGTCCGCGAACGATTCCCTGTGTATATATCGCGAAAAGTCTTTGCAGGAGTTATAGATAGTGCTGACGTCGAAGATGAAAAGCCCGTCATCATTGAGACAGCTGTGGATATCGAGCAAAGACCTGTTCCACAACGGGATATCCATGAGATAGTTCATGCTGTCATAGAGCGAAATCATGACATCCGACCGTTCAGCCATTGGCAGTGAACAGAGGTCCGCACAAACATAACGGATCTGTGCGGATGCGGTTTTGCGCGCCGCTTGCCGCAGCATCGCGTGTGAGCTGTCCATGCCGGTCACCTGGTAGCCATAGTGGGCCAACAACAGACAGAGCGTGCCCGTGCCGCAGGATAGATCGACGATCCGCCGACTCTCCGGCCGAAAGCGGGTCACAATTTCGTGAATATAGGTCGCCCAGAGCTTATAGTTCACGTGCGCCATAACGTCATCATAGATGTGTGCCAGGGCGGAATACGGCGCTACGTTCTTTTTAGCAAGCCACATCATTTGTACAAAATATAGCGAGATTTTAGCTAAAAGCAAACGGGTTTAAGATGATTCGGCAACTGAGCAGTGGGCCGGTCGGTTCGCGAGACGGATGATCAATCCGGGCAAACCTTGACGATACAGGAACGGGATCTCGGCCCGTCGAATTCGCAGAAATAGAGCGATTGCCACGTCCCATAGACCAGACGACCATTTTCAATGACCAGTGTGATCGACGGTCCGATCATGCTGGACTTTATATGCGCCGCAGAATTCCCTTCCGCATGGGAATAGCTGTCGTTGAATGGGACTATTTTATTGATCTCTTTCGTCAAGTCGCGCACCACGTCCGGGTCAGCGTTTTCGTTGACCGTCACCGCCGCCGTAGTGTGCGGCACGAAAATGACGCACAAGCCATCCTGCACGCCGCTCTCGCGGATGATTTCGTTCAGTTGTCGATCAATATTGATGAACTGCATTGCCTGCGTCGTCCTGATGTTCAATCTTTTTGCCTGCATACCCTTCTCGATCTTAAAAAAAACCGACGGCCAATGAGCTTGACACCGTGAATCCGGACAAGCTGCCATTGTTCAAGCCCTCTGCCCTGATTCCGGAGACGAAACGATAGATGAATCCAATGTTCAACTTGACATTTTCTGAGATATTCAAATTGACAGTCACTGTTGGTTCGATGAAAAGATGCCGATCATCGATAAAAACCTCAAAATAGGCTGGCTCCTCATATTTGATATGGCCAATGCCCATCAAGGCGGAGGCCGAGATATGAACCTGCCCGTCGGGATTCAGAAAGTATTCGAGCTCCAGTCCCGCCTTGTTGGTGTCCAGAAGAAAATAGTGGCTGTTTTGCGCCGGCTGCACAACATCCGGCGCATATACCTTATAGTGGGTGAGATATTTTGCCATATCAAAGTAGGCTGCACCGAGACTGAAATGTCGGTTGATGATCCATCCCATGCGAAATCCATACATGCCATACCACGCGTCCGACACCTCAGCGCAGGTGATGGCGGCCGCGACAAATCCGCCATGCCTGGCATTCCCCTTGGTCAATGTCTGCTTCTCCACTATCTCCGAGAACGCGATCGTGCCCAGCAGGAAGTAGAAAAGCAATGCCTTTTTCAAAATTCTCTATCCATTCTATGTTTTGAGCTTTTTCTTTTTTGCGGCCGGGAATAGAATGTTATTCAGAATGAGTCGATAGCCGGGTGAATTCTTGTGCAGCGAGAGTTGCGTCGGCGGATCGTTGACATAATGCTGATAGTCTTCAGGATCATGTCCGCCATAATAGGTGAATGTCCCCTTGCCCAGGTTGCCGTGCAGGTATTTGACCTGGTCCGTGCCCTCGGCCTCACCCAGAATGACGACGGATTGTTTGATGAGGCTCTTTCTAAAGCCTGTCGTCTGTCCCATAAAGCCCTTGATGGCATTGACGTGACACTGGGTCAGCATTGTCGGCACCGGATCGTATTTTGCGGAAAATTCAAACAGGGTGAAATAGTCCGCTTCTGCTCCCCGGAGCACCGGAGCAAAGCTGGGCGGAATATCAATGTCTGCGTATTCATAGAGCAACGGATTCGGATCGATTTTAAAATTTTCAAACGCCAGGCTGTTAGAATAGTCGAGTTTTGCCTGCGCATTTTGCTCCACCGGATCGCCGTCAAAAACCGACTCGACGATATCCACGTTCAGAGCGGCCAGAGCGATATCAAAGCTGTCGGTGGCCGAGCACATGGCAAAGAGAAAGCCGCCGCGCCGGATATAGTCCTGAATTGCCACGGCGACAGCCTTTTTGAGCTCGGAGACCTTGGCAAATCCCAGTCGCTGCGCCATCGCCTCATTCTTTGTCACTTCTTCTTTGTACCAGCTGGTGTTTCGATAGTTCGCATAAAACTTACCGTATTGGCCGGTAAAGTCTTCATGGTGCAGATGCAGCCAATCATACAGCTCCAGTTCGCCGCCGAGCACCCGGTCGTCCCACAACTTTTCATACGGAATTTCAGCATATTCCAATGCCAGCAGCACGGCGTCGTCCCACGCCTGCTTATTGGGGGGTGCATAAATGGCAATTTTGGGCGCCTTTTCGAGCAGCACCCGGTCCATGTTTTCCTGATCAATGACCGCATACAGTTGCGCCGTCTCACTGCCGCTGAGGACAGCGTAAGAGACGCCGCGGATGCGCAGCTCCCTCTCGACAGCGGGATAGTGGTCCATTAAAAAGGAGCCGCCGCGATAGTTGAGCAGCCACTCGACGTTGATGCCGTTGTCAAGAGTCCAATAGGCGACGCCATAGGCCTTCAAATGATCGGCCTGCTGCAAGTCCATATTGATGAGTATCTTTTGCGCACGGCAGGACCCGGCGAAAAATGCCGAGAATATCCAGAATGTCAGCACTATTTTTTTCATCACTTGATCTCATCCAGCTTTCTGGCTCGTTCCCGGGCTCGTTCCAGATGGATGCTGCCGGGGAATTCTGCGAGCAGTCTTTCGTATTGCCGCTGCGCCGAAGCATAGTCGGCGATATCGTGTTCGTATATTTCCGCCGATGTCAGCAACGCTTCATCCCGGGAGAAACTTGCCTCATCGGCATAGATGCCATCCAGAGTGGAGAGGGCCGACGCATACTCACCCATCTTGCGATAGGCGTCGGTCAACAACAACCGTAACTCGCTGCGAAGAAGAGAATTACGGCTTTCTCCCAGATGGGATTCCAGCATCTCCTGGACGATCGCATACTTTCTCTGCTGCATCAGCAGCTGCGCTCTTGCCAAAACCGCCAGGCCGGTCGAATCGTGCATATTGTCCTGCAACAGCAGGCTCAGCTCGAGGGCGTCGTTCTCCCATGGATTGGGTTGCGCCGTCCCCGGAGCGGCCAAATCGGCGATATAAGCCAGGCTTTTATGCGGCTGCATCCGATAGAACTCCAGATAGGCCAGTTGAATACGGCACGCGTCTCTTAAATCCGGTGCCTTTGTCGTCCTGGACAAGGCGTTTTGCAGATAATTTTCAGCAGCGCTCAGATCGTCTCTGGCAAGAGCGCATTCGGCGAGGCGGAGAAGAGTTCCGATCTTGTGGCGGTCATCGGGATAGTCGAGCGCGCGTCTGTAAGCAGCCTCGGCGCGCTCGATATCGAACAGTTGCCGCAATGATATCTCACCCATCTGCAGCAGGGCTTGGCGTGCATCCTCAGATTTTTCATTCGACTCGATGAAGAGCTGCAACGCCGCGAGCGCCTGCGCATAGTCTTGATTTTGCGCATAGACTTTTGCCAGACTCAGTTTGGCCTTGGCCACGAATTTGCTGTCGCGGAAATCTGAGATCAACGCTGAAAAAGCGGCTTCCGCATACTGGGTGGCGCCGGCTTTCAGCGCCATATTGGCATAGCCGAACAGAAACTGCCCGGATTGATAAGAGCTGAAACGCTTGTCGCCTTTGCCTTGCTGCAGCGTCGTCTCCAGGGCTCGATAATGCTGAAGCGCTTTCTCGTAATCATCGATCATGCTGTACGAATCGGCCAGAAAGAGATGAATGGCCCACTCGATGGGGCCTGGTGCTTTAAGAGCTTGCTGAAATTCCGCGAGCAGCGGGCGCACATCCGGTTGATTCTGACAGAATCGCTGCAGTTCAGCCGACAAAAAAGCTGCCTGTTGCGGATGCGCGCGCACGTATGTCAGATATTCATGCGCCAGCTTTTCCTGATCATTGGTAATCCTGTACAGGTTGGCGAGCTCGAACATGAAAATCGTCTCGTCCCCCAATGTTTCGCGAGCGGCCTGAAAAGTGCGCGTGGCCTCTTCATAGAGCTGCTCCTCTATGTAGATTTGGCCGATCAGAGCATACGCCTGCTGATCATGCGAATTCTCCTGCAGAATGCGTTTCCATTCTTTGCGGGCGGCCGATTCGTCTCCTCTGCGAAAGGTGATCCAGGCCAGATCGACGCGATAGCGAACGTCCCGGCGTTTTCCCTCGAGCGTGCGGATGAGCTGCTCGAAACGATCGTAATCCTGCATCTGCGCCAGCATCCTTTTAGCGCCGAGATAGGCGGCGACATCCTTGGGATTTGCCAGGCATGCTCGGATGTAAAAATCCGCTGCATTCTGATACTGTCCGACGCGCTCAAATGATTCCGCCATCCGATTCAGGTTGACCTCATCGCGGCTCATCGGTTGCGAATGGCCCGCCAGGCTTGCGCACAACAGGAGCGCCCAAAGGAGCGCCATGGTGTCAGTCCTGCGATATTTCATATTCTGTCAGCGCCTTGAAATATTTCTCGATCATATCCAGATAATCTCGACTATAGCCTTCCTTTTTTGCGCGCAAGAGCATCTGTTCGAGATTATTCTCCCTTTCTCCCAGCGCAGCAGGAAGTTCGTCAGGACTCGTAGTGACATAGGTTTTTCCTGTCTCCGCTTGTCGTTCACGACTGAACTCCCTTTGGTGCAGGGACTTGGAGGCGTCCAGCATGCGGGACAAAATCCGGTTTTGTCTGTTGATGGTGTCGCGCGTGATGTTCTGATTGACAAAATCATCTTCGACCGCACGCATATCCTCGGCAATTTTGTCCAGGCTGCCCAGCACCTCGGACAAACCGCCCGCCTCGCGCGCCAGCTGTTCTATGGACTTGCGCACCTGGCGCTGCTCCGCCGCAAGTCGCGCCATGGCAGCCTGTTGGCTGAGACTGAGTTGTCCTTCGGCGCCCATGGCCTGCGTTTGCTGATTGATCTGACTTTGCGCATCGCCCATCTGCTGCATCTGCTGCAAAAACTGTTGAAAACTCATGCCGCTGCCGCCGCCCTGCTGTTGCATATTCCGCATCGATTGCTGCAACTGTCGAACGGCCGAGTTGACAGCCGCCATCGCCTGGCCCTGGCTCAGCGAGGCCTGCGCCGCATCGCGACCCTCCATGTGCACGAGCGCGTCCTGCATCTGCGTCATTGCCTGGCCGAGAGTGCGACTCAGCTGCCCGGGCATGCCGAAATTTTCCTTCATCGCCTGCGCGATGTCGTCAACGACGCGACCAAGTCCGGAGGCTATCTGCTGCTGTCGATTTGCCTCATCCGGAAATTCCGCGCTGTTGAGGGGCAAATCCTTTGTCTGCTGCATGACCTCTTCCTGGCGCATGGAAAGCTGCAGTAATTCCCGACTGCCCTTTCGCATGGCCTGCAGCGCCTTTTGCTGCATTTGCCCGCTCATGATCTGTTTGGCCATATCCAGGTGGCCGGCGATTTTCTCAAATGACTGCTCGACCTGGATTGACGTGGGCGGGACGCCTCCCATTTGCCCCTGTTCCAGCATCTCGCTCAGCGCGTTCATGTTGTCTTGCAGATTCTGGCTTTGCATCTCGGTCGCAGCATCATCGATCTGTTCGTTCGGCATGGCCGGAATGTCTTTGGATTCACGCTGCAGCTCACTGAGCAGATCGGATAATGCGCCGGCATCTTTGTTGATCCGCTCCTGCTCCATCTGCAGCCGCTGCGGCTCCGGCTGTCGCTGCGCTGCTTCCGTGATGGCGGACTGTCTTGTCGCCAGATCTTGCGCCATTTTGAATGCCTGGTCCAGCTGTTGCTCGGCTTTTAATTTCTTGAGCAAGGAAATCGTGCGGTCGAGCGCCTGATTATAGTCTTGCGCGTTCATCTTCATCTCTTCCATCGCTCGACGTATCATCTCCTCATTCATATTCTCCAGCGCTTCGGACACTTTATCCATGGCTTCGGCGAGTTCCGGCGTCATGATCTCTTGATACAATTCCTGGATCTCTTGAAACTTGTCTATGGTCTCCGGCGTAAAGAGGTCATTCCTGGCCATTTTTTCGACCATTGTCTCCATTTTTTCTGTCAGATCCTGTATTGTCTCTTCGATCCCTTTCTGCTGCTCGACGGCCTCCTCGATCTCCTGTTTTTGCTGCCAGTCCATATCGGGTGTCCGCTGCATTTCGAGGGCGAGCTGATCAAATTTCTGCTGCAATTCCCTGCTCTTTTCCAAAGTCTCCTCAAAGGCGTCCGTCACGTCGTCCTGTTCAGAGGCCACTTGTTCGTACATTTCATAAAGGGACGGAAAACGCGCGCGGTAGATCGGAGTGCGGGAACTCTTGGGGCCGCTGATATCATCGTTGTCAGACACCTGCACATAGTAGGCAAGGACATCCGTCGGGAACATATCCGCACTCGACACATCCCAGTTGAATGCCAGCCGAAGCTCTTTCTCGCCCGCATCGAATCCCCGGATGGGAGAGAGAGTGAACCGCGACGAGTCCAGTTCACCCGCACCACCCGTTATGATCTGATGAGCAAGCGTGAGTTCGTCAATGCCGTAATCATCCTGCGCCTCAATGGCGAGCGGGATCATCATATCTTCAGCGAGATCGCTGTCCTGTCCCGGCGTGACGATCTGCACAAAGGGGTGATCATCGGGAATGACTTTTATCTGATAGGTGATGGCAGCCGAGCTCGTCCGGCCTCCCTCATCCACCAGATGGATCGAATAGGTGTCATTTTGCGTGACCGTGAATGCGGCGGAAATTCTGCGACCTTGTATGTCGAGATCTTTTTTCACATCAGCAGAGAAGAGCAGATAGCCGGACTGCAGCTCTTTGTTGGCCGTGCCGGTCAGCGCAATTCTGGCGCCCCTGAGCGCATAAATATCGCCGATATTTTCATCCAGAAAGTAGGGTTCGAGTTTGGCATAGGCAGGCGGATCGACGCGTACGTGCAGAGAACGCAGGAGTGGCCGCTCGATCGGAGATATGGAAAAGAGACGGGATCGGGCGTCTCGCAACGAGAAAGAGTAATGCAGGGTGTCTCGAACAGCGGCAAAGGTATATGAAAAAGAACGATCTATCGATCGATGCAGGGTCAGCTGCTGCAGCCCCGATTGATTTTCGAAATGCAGTGTGAGTGACGCCGCACTGGTGTCAGATGGCCAGGCCTGCACGCGGACATCTTCGCCCTTGATCACCGTCGTATCGCCCGGATCAACGACAAATTCTATGTTCACTTGCGCAAAATCGCGCAGCGGATGGAACAGGCGAAACAGTCCGTCGGAGAAAAAGCTGTTGAAGAGCAGGCCTGGAATGAGCGCGACTGCGGCGAGGAGAAGCAGACGACGGCCGGCGCTCTTGATCTTTGTCAAGTCCACTTTAGCGCTGAACCGTTCCGCGCCGATGAGACGATCCATTTTGACCAGGGCGGCCTCGATCAGATCGAGCGAATATCTCTCTTTATCTCTTTCATAGTTCTCATAGAGCTGCAGGGCATTGACCAGCCGATCGTCGACATTCTCGTACAGGGCGCCAACGCGCAGCGCCACATCGACCATATTGGGCTTGAACAACGATGCCAGGGCGCGCAAGGCTCTGCCGCCGTACATCAGCGTTGCCGGCAGCAGGATGAGCAGCGCGAGCACCAGAGTGCCAATCCGCCACTCTCTTGCCGGCGGCAGCAGCGCTGAGGCCAGCGCGGCGAGAAAGAGCACCGGAATGGCGATACTGATGAGCGTCAGCACACCCTGCAAGGTTTCCAGCGCCTTTTCCTTGCGATGGTAGGCCCGCAGATGTGCGACGAGCTTGTTAAATGTCGGTGTGTTTTTTTTCATTGTGTCAAAGCATAGACGATGATATTGACGCCCGTCTGCAACGCTTTTTCGCGAACATCCGGAGGATCACCGTGCACGTCCGGATCAGCCCAGCCGTCCGAAATATTGGTATTGGCGCTGTAGAAAACGACCATGCGGCCATCGTGAAAATAGGCAAAAGCCATCGGCGGGCCGCCATCGTGCTCATGAATCTTGGCGAGTCCATTCGGAAAATCGAAATGAGCATGAAAAATGGCGTGACTGAACGGAACCTGCACCATCTCCTTGTTCGGAAACACTTTCAGCATCTCCTGGCGAAAATAGCTATCCATGCCATAGTCATCATCGGTGTACAGAAATCCGCCGTTCGTCAAGTAGACGGAGAGCCGTTCCGCCTCTCTGTCGGAAAGGGATATTCTTCCGTGACCGGTCATGAACAGAAACGGATAGGAGAACAAATTGTCATCCAGCAACGAGACTCGCACCTCATCCTTTGCCGTGCGTATGGATGTCTGTTCGCTGAGATAGCGCAGCATATTCGGCACGCACGACGGATCATTGTACCAGTCGCCTCCGCCGCTATATTTCAGGCGGCCGATGGTGAACTCGCTTGTCATCGGCTGGCCCTGCGCCGACGTCAGCGCGGCGATGACGAGCAGGAGAGCCGCTGAAAACAGGTAAAGATATCTCATAGCCATCTTGTTCCAACAATCAAGCCAACAGCAAAAAAGCCGGCGTAAACCGGCTTTATTCAGGCGTGACAGCGGATTTACATTATTGATTCATCTTTATATTCGATATAGACCTGATTTTTTATCTGATTGAGCCATTTTTCAAGCTCTTGCTGTTTCTTATAATTGAGGGCCATCGCCTCGATCCGCTCATAGTCTTTATCGAAATCTATATCGCGCGCCTGGTCTTTCGAGTTCAATTTCAGGATATGAAATCCGTATTGCGTCTTGACCGGGTTGCTGATCTCCCCCACCTCGACGCCCTCGAGCGCAAAGGTGAATTCTTTTGCCATGCTGCGCAACTGCTCGACTTCGTAGGTGCCGAGGTGACCGCGATCCTTTTTTGTCGATTCATCATCGGAAAACTCTTCAACCAGCGCGACAAAATCGGCGCCCTCCTGCAACTGTTTATGGATCTCTTTAATCTTTTCGGCAGCCGCAATTTCATCCTCACGCGTCGGCTTGACGCTGATCAGAATGTGGCGAGTATGAATCTTTTCGCCCCGCTTTTCCTCCATTTTGATGATATGGAATCCGAATTGGCTTTCGACGATATCGGACATTTCGCCGGGCTGCAGAGCAAAGGCTGCCTCAGCGTACTCGCGCACAAAATCATCGCGCGACATGAAACCGAGATCGCCGCCGCGCGCTGCAGAACCCGGATCGTCCGAGCCCTTTGCCAGCTCGGCAAAGTCCGCACCATCGAGCAGCTGCTTGCGGATTTGAATCGCTTTCTCCATGGCCTCCATTCTCGCTTTTTCGCCCGGCTTGGTCTCGATGAGAATGTGACTGATGTCAACCGTATCATTGATTCTGCCCAGAGAGTCCTTCATTGTATTGAAGAATTCTTTGACTTCGCGCCGGTTGACAGTGACATTCATCAATTTCTGATCCTGCACGGCGCTGGCGCGCAATTCCTTTTCAATGTCATCCCGATAATTTCGACGTATTCGAGACAGCGTCATGCCAAATATTTGCTCCAGTTTATCCTCACCGCCGGCCTGCTGTACAGCCATCTGCATCTGCTGATCGAGGTAGCTTTCGACCTGCCTTTCATCCGCGTTGATGGTATCCTTATCGGCCTGAATGACGAGCAGCTCTTTGGTCACGATATTGCGCGCGGCTATTTTGCGGAACTCGTTAAATTTTTCCTGATCGCGCGCCGGATCAATGCCGGCCTGCGCGGCCATCATCCAGGCCATCTGCGTCACTTCGGACTCGAGTACGATCTCATCATCCACCACTGCGACGATGCGATCGAGCAGTTCCTGACCATACAGGATCGACAACATGAGGGTGGTGCTGATGAGGATGATCTTTGCAGCTCGTATCATTTTTTATCTTTCTATATTGAGGGAGTCAAGATAATTCCACTTTATATCAACCTGATCCTCTTCGTTCAGTCGGGTCACCAGCTCTCTATAGCTGTCCTCCCGATTGCGCGCTTTCACTCGCCATTCAATGATGTCGCGCACTTCGTCCAGTTCTTGCACCTCGCCTTTTTTGCGCACACCGCGCACGAGGATCAGATAGTAGCCGAGAGACGTATTGATCGGCGTCGATACTGAATTGAGCGGCAAACTGGAGAGCCTTCGAGCCACCTGATCGGGAAGCGCACTGGCCATGACCCAGCCCATGTTGCCGCCATTTTCTTTGCTCGCATCGAGCGAGTTCTCTTTGGCGAGAATTTCAAATTCCTCTCCAGCCGCAAGTTTTTCCCGTATCCCGTAAGCCTGGGCGGCTGACGCCAACAGCATCAGCTGGACGTTGTAAAAAGCATGCTCCCGGATGAACTCCGATGCATTGTCATTATAGTATAACTGAATCTCTCTCTCCGACACCGACAGTTCGCTGTCAATTTTCTCCTGCAGATAGGCTGCAACGATGAAATCTTTGCTCAAGGATTCAATTTTCTTTTGAATGGCCGCGCTCTGATCGAATCCTTCGGCGAGCGCCTGCTGGTAAATCAACTCCTTTTCCGACCAGCGCTGCACATAATTTTGCAGCTGTATTTTGGACAGCTCCAGCGTCGGATTATCCGTAATGAACGATCTGAGCTCGCTCAGATGCAGCTTTGCATTGCCGGAAGATGCAACGACGGGCGAGTCATCAACGTCGACATCGCGCTCGTTGCACGATACGAGCGTCAAAGCAACTGCCAGAAACAGAACCCGAAGCACTCTCAACTTACTCATCAGATAGATTCAGCTCCTTTTCGATCACGTCCCGGTAAATGTAGACGGGATAGCTTTTTTTCAACTCTTTCATCCACTCTCTGATAAGCTGATCCCGGCGCTCGATCCTTTTTTCACGACGAATGGACAGTTTCACATCGTCAAACGCCTTGGCTGCATCGGCCTGTCGATCCAATATCTTTATTATTGAATAACGATTTTCAATTTTAATTGGTTCCGATATTTCGCCTGTCCTTCGTCTCACCGCCGCCCGGCCGATCGGACCATAATCCCTGCGTGTGATATAGCCAATTATCCCGTCGTTGGCGTCAGTC